>JANQJX010000171.1 GCA_028281425.1 Simkania sp. | reverse complement strand
ATCGAAACATCCCAATGCATGCCTTCTCTTTTGACTGTGACGTTCTTTGCTTGACCTTCAAGAGATCTGGACTTGAAGTAGCCGACCCAACCAACCTTAGGTAGAAAAATCTTTTTTCTATTCTCATCGATCTTAAATCCTTAGAAGATAGCGGAAAAACTGTCTCCTAGGCCTTTTCTCTTGTCATTCGGAATACGTTTTAAGGGCTGTTTTTTGTCAAAAGCGTCTTTCTGAAGGAAGAGGTTTTACGCTCTATTTTTGATAAAATGAATTGCGCATTAATATATTTTTTAATATTGTTATTTTTGATGTTGTTTTTGTAATCTTTATTTGGAGTTTTTATGATAAGTCCAATACAAACACTTTTCTCTTATGCTTTTAGTTATCGAGAATATGTCCTCCCAGATTTAAACAAAAAGGACCGGTTTGATTTTTTTATCGTAGAGTGTAAATCAACAACAAAAGTTAAAAAAAAAGCTTTTAGCCATTTCATCAAATGTATGCATGATAAAAACACCGATCATCTTTATCACATGCATTCCCCACAAGAACTGACAGCATATTTTGCAATGCTCTTTTTTGTGGTAAACCCCATCGTTTCGATAAGTAAAGCTAGCTATCAGGGATTAAAAATTGTCTTCCATATTGCTCAAATTTTTTTTTCCCATATCAAAGAAAACATTTTTCATCCCAAACAAATCTTTAACTTAAAAAATTTTCAAAAAAGGATCAGTCAAAATCTTAATCCTATTTCTGATAAATTGCGTATACTCAAATTAGATATTTATTGGGGATGGGAAATGGGATTAGCAGCGTTTTATGCTCTTTGTCGTTTTCAATCCCCAAGAGAACTTTATAAAATGAAACAGGTGATGTCCAAGCTTGAATTTAATCGAAATAAACGGATCAGTTACCGTAACTCTTGTATAAACAGGTTTTGCTCCTTATGGAATCATGAAACTCCTATTTCTTGGAGAGGAAAAATAAACATTTTAAGGAAAATTTTTCAAGAAAGGTGTGCTTTCTATCAGTTACCATGTTTTCAGCCTATTGGCCGCCTCAATGATATATTCATAGATCAAAATACTCGCAAACCTATTTATCGATTTGAAAAAAAAGGGAAAGCTTTTCTTTCTATTGAGCAGTTCCGTGAAGCGATCCTCGAAGGAAATTTTTTATATTAAGGCCAAGTTGCTCCCAATTCGTACCATTAACTTGTAGAAATGACATAGATATAAAGTGAGCGCCGAGCAAAGGGGTGTGCACCTTAGCGAAGGGGCGGAAACGAAGTAAATTCGTGATTTCTATCAAGAAAGATGGGGTGTTCATGTGCTTTTAGCAAACGCTTGATTGTATGATCCAAAATAGGGTGTTAACCTTAATGTCTCGTAGCATTCACCCTTATTTTAGGTCATCCCTGAAAAAATCCGCTTGTGGATTAAGGTCACAATCAGGGGTTAAAGGTCATGATCAATTGAAGGGGATTCAAAAGTTGCAAGAGATCTTAATCCAACTTGAGATTCGGCAAGAAGAATTTTTGTGCCATTCACTTCAACTAAGTAAAGCATAGATTTGGGACTAAGAGGACGTTTTTCAAGCAAGCGAATCGACTTTCCTGATTGAAACCCTCCTACTCTTCCTTGAGACATTTTCCTAAACATCCAGACCGTTAAAAAGATCAAAAGAAGTAACCCGATTAAAATTGCAATTGTTTTGGCAAAGGTGGTTTCATAAGAAGGGAGTTTTTGAGAAGAGAGACTGCTTTCTTCTTGTGCTTGCTTTTCATCAAAAAAGGGGAAATCTTCTTGCTTAGTTTTTTCTTCTTTTGGCTCTTGAAGAGGAGAACTATTTTGCTCTGCTGCAAAAAGGAGGCTGCTTAAGAAAAAAAATAAAACCAAAAAATAAATTTTCTTCATGCCATTTATTTTGTTCATATTTCTTTTTCTAGTCTAGAATTTTTTCCTAAGATTGGGTAAAATAAGGCTCTTATGCAAACATATACAATCGCTCTTGACATTGACGGGACGATTACAGATAAGGAATATCTTATTCCCGATCGTGTTGTGGCTTATTTCAAAGATTTATATCGACAAGGACATACTTTTATCTTTGCCACAGGGCGTACTTTTGTTTTTGCATTTCCTACCTTAAGTAAAATAGATTTTCCCTATTTTTTAGCAGTCCAAAATGGAGCAGATTTACTTTCAATGCCAGATAAAAAACTTCTTTTCCAAAACTATCTTGATCGAAATGTTGTTTTAGAACTGGAAAAAATCTATCAAGATGAAAAAGAAGATTTTCTTCTTTATGCAGGCTACGAAAAAGGGGATCTTTGCTTTTACCGTCCTAAGAAATTTTCAGAAGAAATGTTGCATTACTTTAGGTCGTCCGAAGGGCTTAAAAAAACGAATTGGCATTCGGTAACCTCTTTTAAAGGGATCTTAAATCAAAAAAAATTTTCCCTCATCAAATGCATTGGATCAAGAGAGAGATGTGAAGAGATTAAGAAAAAACTTACAAAAGATTTTTCTCTTCAAATGAGTTTGGTTAAAGATCCATTTAATTTAAACCTTTACCTTCTTCTTATCACCGCTTCGGAAGCCAATAAGGGGAATGCAATTCAAAAGCTTATACATACTTTTAAACTTCCCTCTTTCCTTATTGCAGCAGGAGATGATATGAACGATATTTCTCTTCTTAAAATTGCAGATAAAAAGATTGCCATGGAAAATGCTCCTAAAGAACTCCAAAAACATGCACATCTCATTGCACCTTCATCACAAAAATTAGGAATTATTGCGGCTTTGAATCAAGTGATGAATGAAATAGGGCCTTAGGGGAGTTTTGTGGAAAAGATGAAAATCCATCTTTTAGCTCAAAGAGTTGGAAATCAACTGCAACATCCACATACAGGGTTTATTCATTTTAATGAATTGATTCCTTTGTTTGAAAATTTTTGTTTTGCTCTTTCCCTTTTTCGTACCCATATCAGAGCTTATATCGAGGAAGGAAAAGAACTTTTGAAAAAGCTTTTTTGTTTTAATATAGATGGAGGATTTCCTCGTTATCTTCATGAATATCCAAAAAAAGGTTCCTCAAATCATCAGCTGCGCTTAGCGCTTCCCCTTTATTGGATTTTAAAGAAATATGAACATGTCATTGAATCTCCTTTAAAACAAGACCTCAAGAAATACTTAAACCTGCTCTTAAAAAAAGTGGATCCATCTCACTTATCCCCTCTTTATAAAGTTTTTTATGAGGCTTTAAAACACAAAGAAATAAAAAAAAATTATACGCCTCGGTTTTCTTATGAATGGGGAGAGTTTCTTTTATTATACCAACTTTTAAATGAAAACCCAGAGTGGATTTTAAAAGGAGCTCTTGAAAATTTTGATCCGAAATTGATGGCTTATGTAGGTAAACCTTTTCAAGAGTACCAAAGAAAAAATGGGATCGAAGTAGGTTTATATGATTTTTTTATGGCAGAGTATTACAAAGAACCTTTAAAAAAATTTGATCACTTGCAGCTTTTATCTATTCAAGGAGCGCTTGTTTTTCCCTTTCAAAAAAAAAGAGAAGAGATAAAAACCCGAGCTTATATTTGCCAGGAAAGCGATCTAGGAAAAGAAAAGTGGAATCCTAAGGGATTTCATCTCATCCGTCTTTTATGGGGGACAAAGGATAAGACCTATTCATTTGTATGTCAAACACCTCTTTCTTTTGAAAGGCAAAAAGAGGACTATTTATTTATCTATCCCCAAAAATGCTCTTATGAAAAAGGAGAAATCGAGCTTGCTTTTTATGTGAATTATGATCCTGATTTGGAACTTAGAGTCAAAGGGGTAAAACAGACCGTTTTTTATTTAAACGAGCCCATTGAAATTCAAACAAAAGAAAAAAAAATAAAGCTTATTCTTTCTTTAAAAAAGGGAGAAGGGGAGTTTATGGGACATATTAGCCGAGGCAATCGACCTGCACAACTAGAATCTGGGAAAGAGATTTTTCCCTATGATTGGAAAATCGGACTTAGAACAATTAGACGAACAGAAGAGGTTGTGATCTGCCTACGCATTTTGGAGTAATGTTTTTTCTTTTGCACACGAGAAATGGTCAGTTGCAATTCCCATGGCATGAAGTCCATTATCAACATAAAGGGTCACCCCTGTAATAGCAGAAGCAAAGGAAGAAAGAAGAAAACAGCTGGCATTTCCAACTTCTTCTGCTTTGAGTTCTTTGGATAATGGAGCATTTTGATGCGCATACTCAATCATCTTATCAATAAAGCCAATTGCACGAGCAGCGCGACTATTAAGTGCTCCCGCAGAAATTGCATTGATGCGAATCCCCCATTTCCGGCCTGCTTCAAAAGCGAGAGTACGTGTATCACTTTCAAGAGCTGCCTTAGCAGAGCTCATGCCTCCTCCATATCCAGGAATGGCTCTTTCGGAAGCGATGTAAGTCAAATTTAAAGCTGCACCTCCTTGTGACATCAAAGGACCGAAATATTGAATCCCACTGACAAATGAGTAAGCTGAAGAACTGATCGCAGATAAATACCCTTCTCTAGAGGTTTCAAGAAGAGGCTTTTTTACTTCAGGTGCATTGGCAAGAGCATGGACAAAAATATCGATTTCCCCAAAATCTTCTTCGACTTTAGATGCAACTTCAGAAAGGGTATAATGAGAATAGCAATAGTACCGCTTATTTTCTTTGATAGATTGAGGAACATCTTCGGGTTGATCAAAAGTGACGTCGATAGGATAGACTTTTTCAAGTTCAAGCAAAAGACCATTTTTGAGTTTGCGAGAGAGATCAAATTTACCTGCATTCCAAGAAGTTGTAAAAATTTTATAAATAGGAACCCAGGTTCCTAAAATAATTTGGGCACCTGCTTCTGCTAAGGCTTTTGCAATGGCAAAACCATACCCCTGATCATCGCCAATTCCCATAATAAATGCTTTTTTTCCTTTTAGATCCATTTTATCAACCTTTACTTTGAAAGATGTCTTTATATCCTTATATTTTAAAAAAGGGTAGCAGATGTTTTAGATTTTTACAACCTGATGTGCCTGATTGTGAGACCCTAATCTTCATGTTTTGTTTTTTAAGACACCCAATAAACAGTCTGCATCTCTTTTTCCATAGGGGGCACACGCGAAATGCAGACTCATCCACAGCCTAATGCTCTAGAAAAGTTGAGGAAATGCTAAACGATCTTTCTTGGGAGCGACTTAGTTCAAAATATGCCTTTCCCATCCTTCTGCAGTAAGAAGCCTTCCTTTGGGTATTTTGACGCAGGCTCTTTTTTTTATTGTTAAAGAAGAATTTACAACTTTTTTAGCAGGAGTTTTTTTAGAAGAAGGCTTTAAAGAGCTCACTTTTTTTGAGGAAGAAGTTTTTTTAGAGACAACGATTTTTGCGACAGGCTTTGATTTTTTTTCTGTAATAGTTTTTTTCTTTTTAAATAACTTTTTAATCATATTTTTGATTTTTTTATTTAAAATAATTGTATTTTAATACACTTTTAATTTCAAGAACAAAAATTAAAGAGAGGCAGACTATTTTCTGAAATCTCAAGAAATTCTTTTGGAGGTCTACGGGATAAAAAAGCTCCTTGGAATATTCGAGGCAAAGAAATAAGACTTACTTATAAATTTTTCATTCAAAAAATAACTAAAAAAATTTACACTTAATTTAAAGTCGGTTAGAAAATAGAACTACTCTTTTTAGTTCTAATTTTTGATAAAGCTCTAGCTTGTAACATTAATATCGATGAGTTTAAAAAAATGAAACAAATTATCCAATGGGTCTTATGGGGAATTTTTCCCTTTATTTTTACAAGCTGTCATGTTTCAAGCCATACAGCAATGTATGGAAGTGGAGGAAGAACTGCTTATAATCATGCAGCACAAAGTACAACGAATGAAGAGCTTCTTTTAAATCTTGTTCGCTTACGCTATTCAGACACCCCTTATTTCATGCAACTCAATAACATCACAACACAATTTACCTACAGCGGAAAATTTTTGCCTTCTATTTATATTCCCGGTTTTAATCAAGAGAATCCTGCAAATTTAGCAGGGGAGCTTGCTTGGCAAAATCAACCTACAATTCAGTATTCTCCTTTGCAAGGAAAAGACTTTGCAGTACAACTCATGCATCCCTTAGATTTACGGATCATTCAAGGCTTGGTTTATACGGGATGGGATGTGGATCGAGTTTTTCGAATTTTAGTTCAAAATATGGCCGAAATTTCCAATGCCTGCAGTGCTTCTGGTCCTTTTCCACAAAACCCTCCAAATTATAAAAAATTTTTTGAAATCGTTTCTCTGATGCGTCATTTTCAACTTATGGGAGAATTGCAAATTGGAGTTCGTTACGTTCCTGGTAAGAATAAGATTTCACAAGCAGAAGAAAATGATAATAATTTTCAACCCAATATGATGCAAATTTCTTTTCCAGGAAAAGGTGAAAAGGCTAAAACTCTTGCCGATTTACTTGAAGCAACAAAACATTCTAGGGGAAGATATTTTCTTAGTATGTACCAAGATTTTAATGAAAAGGCTGAAATTGGAATTATGACACGTTCTTTGCTTGGATGTATGTATTATTTAAGTCTTGGTGTTGTTGTTCCGGAGGAACATATAAAAAGAGGAGTTGTTGGAAACACTTTATCTTCAGATGGAACTCCTTTTGATTGGTCTGAAATGGTTGGGGATTTAATCACGATCCATTCGAGTGATTATTGTCCCAAAGATGCTTTTCTCTCGATCTCATACCGTGGGCTTTGGTTTTATATCTGTGATCATGATGTCAGTTCAAAACGTACTTTTGTCTTGCTTCAACAAATTTTCAATTTGCAAGCCAATCAAAAAGAACAAGAAGTTCCGTTTCTTAGTATTCCTTTAGGTGTTGGATCTAAATAGTTGACATCCTCCTCTCCGTTTTATTCGACCTGTTCTCTTCAGATTTGTGGCCGCAAAAGGGCTTGGACAGGCTTTGGCTTGTGTAGTGGGGAGAAGCCCTGATCAGCATGCCCCCGTTCCATTCAAGCTTGTATTCAAGCATCCTGACAAAAGATCCCCATCCTTGGTCTAGAATGGTGCGGTTAAGGCCCGATTTTGCGCGGACGTTCTTTCCTGGGTTTTCCAGCGTTCCTTTTATGGATAAGTTTGCAACCTTACCAAGAGAATTTATTGGATGTATGAGCGAAACAGAGCCTATGGATTTTTCTAGATTGGGCATGCGAAATGTGGGTTAAATTCTTTGTTTGCTGCTAAATTCCACTGAGAAAGCCTTCTCTTATTAGTTTGAAAAAGAAGTGGCAATAAATAAAAAACAGGTTAAAATACTGTGAAAAATTGATGGACCTTTTACTAATCCCAACTTTAATTATTAAATTCACAAATCAGGTTGAGAAACTGTAGCCAACCATTTGATGGTTAACTAAAGTCAAAAGTCCATATTGGGATAACACCTGATCTTCTGATAGGAGATAGTGATTGAGAAGTATTCGATTAAAAGAAATTACCAAATCTCACTCTGATAGATTAGTCTTAAATAAAGTCAATCTCACAATCCCATCAGGTGAATTCTTTGCCCTTTTAGGTCCAAGTGGATGTGGGAAAACAACTCTTCTTCGTCTCATTGCTGGACTTGAAACACTCGATGAAGGTGCTATTTATCTAGGAAATCACCCTATCACCCATCTTCCAGTTAATGAACGAAGTGTCAACATTGTTTTTCAAAATTATGCTCTTTTCCCCCACTTCAATGTTTTTAATAATGTTGCCTACAGCTTATTGATTCAGAAAAAACCAAAATCTGAAATTGAACAACGTGTCATTAAAATCCTCAAAACCTTCCATCTCGAAAATCATATTTTTAAGTTTCCCAATCAACTCTCAGGGGGACAACAACAAAGAGTTGCACTTGCTCGTGCAATTATTAATGAACCTGATGTCTTGCTTTTAGATGAACCTCTAGCAGCTCTCGATTTTAAATTGCGAGAAAAAATGCTCATTGAACTTATTGATTTGCAAGACAAACTCGAAACAACCTTCATTTATGTGACCCATGACCAGTTTGAAGCGCTAACTGTTGCAGATCATATGGCAATTATGAATCACCAAGGAGAAATCGAACAAATTGGAACTCCCAAGGAAATTTATGAATTTCCCATATCGAGCTTTGTTGCCAAATTTGTTGGAACGACCAATCTCTTCAATGGAACCCTCCAAAATATTGATTCCAACCCTGAAATCGAAGTCAAACATTTGGGATGTTTTCGCCTTTATCTTCCACAAAAAAAAGACTGGATCGATGAAGGGCGTAAAGTATCCATGAGCATTCGACCTGAAAAAATCTTGATTTCAAAAAAGCCCGTTCATCATTTTTCTAACAACCTAAAGGGCATTGTAAGTCAGATTGTCTATTATGGACGCTCTACTCAATATAACGTCATTGTCAATAACCAATTTAAAATCCAAGTTTTCGAGCAAAATGAAGAGCATTTTGTCCAAGAAGATATTGACTATGATGACCAAGTTTACCTGTACTGGCAAAAAGAGAACGCTATTTTGCTCGAAAATTAGGAGAGATCTATGCAAAAAGGTTTTTATAAACTACAAAAAACTTATAAGACACAAAGTCCTTTTGCAATTGGTTCCCCTGCACTGATTTGGCAATTTTTCTTCTTTTACCTTCCACTTCTTTTGATGATGCTAACAAGCATCTTTAAAATCACTGAAGAAGAAACATTGAGCGGCATCACCATGCAACATTTTTTGCTTCTCTTTTCAAAATCCCATTTTTCGATCATTTTGAATTCTTTGCTTCTTTCCTTCTTAACCGCCTTTATTTGCCTTTTTACTGCCTTTCCTCTTGCCTATTTCATTGCTTTCCAGGGGAAAAAGTATAAAAATCTTCTTCTTTTTTTTCTGATTCTCCCTTTTTGGAGCAATTTTCTTTTGCATGTTTACGCATGGTTTTTCGTTTTAGAAAGAGAAGGATTTTTAAATAACCTCCTTTTATCTTTCGGGATGATTCATCAACCCATTCATTTTTTAAATTCTCTTTTTGCTGTGATGCTTATGATGGTCTATTGTTATCTCCCATTCATGGTTCTTCCCATCTTTTCTTCTTTAGAGCGTTTTGATCGTCATCTCTTAGAAGCTTCAAATGATTTAGGTGGATCTCATATCAAAACTTTTTTGAACATCATGCTTCCTTTAACACTTCCCGCGGTTCGAACTGGATTTTTTCTTGTCTTTATTCCCTCATTTGGAGAGTTCATCATTCCAGAACTCATGGGAGGAGACAAATATTATTTTGTAGGAAATGCCATTTCCGAATATGTGATGGGAGATAATACAGGAGGGATTGGAGCTGCTTTTATGGTGCTAAGCTGTATTTCACTTATCTCCGTAGCAGCACTCATCTATATTTTATTCAAAAAAGTTTCTCAAAAACTTATAAGAGGAGCTCTATGAAAAAAAATTGGTGGATTCAAATAAGCACGTTGTTTATCGTCTCTCTCTCTTATCTTTTTCTTTATATCCCCTTATGCATCCTTGTTATTTTTTCTTTCAATTCAAAAATTTTTCCTGCTCCTTGGCAAAACTTCACCTTTAGTTGGTACTATCAACTCTTCACTGCGAAAGAACTTTGGGCCTCATTTTTAAATTCTCTTATCATCTCTACAACTTCTACTTTCTTAAGTCTCTTTATGGGAGTTTTCTTAATTTTTTTTAAAACCCATGGAGGAAAAATGCGAAAAACCATGCCTCTTTTTTATGGGAATCTTATTATCCCAGAAACGATGATTGCTATCAGTCTAATGAGCTATTTTTCTTTCTTTAACATTGAGCTGGGGATGTCTACACTTATTGTTTCTCATATCGTCTTAGGACTTGGTTTTGTCATCCCGATCCTTTACATACGCTATCTGCAACTTGACCCTACTTTTAATGAAGCTTCTTATTCTTTAGGAGCAACCCCCTTTCAAACTTTTTTTAGAATTACCATTCCCCTTCTAAAACCCACACTCATTGCAGTGGGTTTTTTAATATTTATCCTTTCTTTTGATGATTTTATTTTTTCGATTTTCTGTGCGGGAACTTCAATTCAAACGCTTTCTCTTTACATCTTATCGATGCTCCGTTCAGGAGTCTCCCCTATTCTCAATGCCCTCTCTGCAATTTTACTTTTATTCAGCACTATTTTTGTCACTTTTTTCTTTTCTTCAAAAACTCGCACAAGGATTCTGTGACATGGATCTTTTAAAGAATCCTATATTTTATATTCGCCTTATCATCATCTGTGCTTGGGTTTTTCTAATCTTTATTTTTCTTTTCTTTAAAGAAAATTCCCTTTTACCAGATTTTGAAGAGAATCGGTTGCATATTTATGCTTGGCCTGAAATGTTTCTGCCTGAAGTAATCGACCAATTTGAAAAAGAGACAGGCATTAAAATCAAAATACACTGCTATACAACCAATGAAGAGCTACGTCTTAATTTAAAAACAAAACAAAAAAAAGGGTACGATTTAATTTTTCCTTCAGACTATTGCGTGCAAATGCTCATCAAAGAAAACCTCTTAAAACCTATCAATAAAACCAAATTAAATTATCTGGATAAAATCAATCCTATTTTACTTGGACTTGAATATGACAAAACCAACCAATACGCTATTCCCTATCAATGGGAAATTTTTGGCTTTGGAATTGACACCGACTATTTTAAAGAAAAGTCCTTTAATCCGAGTTGGGATCTTGTTTTTAATCCAGAAAATTTCAATTTAAAATTTGCCATGGTCAATGACTCTATTGAAGCGGTTAATTTTTCCGCCCGCTATCTTTTTGGTGCTAATTCCAAAATGGATGCAAAAAAATTGCTTCTATCCAAAATCTTTTGATCAAACAAAAAACCTGGGTTGAAGCTTATAGTTCCCCTTTCTCCGGAATTCGTGCTGATTATCTTCTTGCAACAAAAAATTGCCATGTTGTCCTTTGTACAAGTTCTTGTATTTTTCGCTGCTCTTATCAATATCCTCATGTACAGTTTGTTGTCCCTAAGGAGTGGACTTTTGCCTCTATTGAAAATGTTGCTATTCCAAAAAATTCAAAAAAAGAAGCCCAAGTGTATGAATTCCTCAATTTCATCTATAAACCAGAAAATTTAGGCAAAGATAGCTCGACTTACTTTGTGTTTCCCGCAACAATTGATACAACCCCCTACCTCAATGTTCCTCAAGAATTCCACAAATTTTTAGAAAACAGCCATCTTTTCAAGGGGAAAATTTATTTTATAAGCCATATCATTCCCGAAAGAAAAATGCGAGAAATTTGGGTCAAAGTGAAATCTTAAAAACCCACTGTAGGCTTTCTCTAAAAAAGAGCCTAAAAAATCACCCCCTATCTGCTATTCAAAATAAGCCTCTTTAAAATCGATCTCCCCTAAATCAGATACAATGACCCCTTTAAGCTGGGGATTTTGCAGCCATAGTCCTTTCGTAAAATAAATCGGAATGAGTGGCATCTCGCTTAAAAAAATCTCCTCTGCTTTTCGAATGTGCTTGATCCTTTGCTCCTTTTCTGCTTCGTCATCTGCTGCATTTAAAGTATGGCAATATTCGACACAATCCCAATTGGGAATATTTGTTCTTAAGTGCTTTCCCCGAAAAAATGAAAGAACATAGCTCGGATCATACACCTTCGAGCACCATATGACCTCTCCTATCTGATAATTGCCCGAAAAGAGACTATCCATATGGATCTTGTAATCACTTTTTCTAAGCTCAACGTTAACTCCCAAGATTTTTTTCCACTGACTTTGAATGACCATCATCAAGCGCTCTGTTTGGAGGAGTGATCGGTAACTCAAAACGATTGATGGAAATTCATTGGGTTTGATGTTGAGCTCTTTAAGAGCTTGCTCAAAGAGTTTCTTTGCTTTTTCTGGGTTGGCTCTTTTTTCAATCAGTGGGTTCTCCCTGACCTTAAGACTTCCTGATAAAAACCCTGACGCGAAAGTAGCTGATTGGTCCAAAAGTCCTTCAACGATTGCTTGTCTATCGATTGCTAAAGAGAGCGCTTGACGCAATTTTTGATTGGAGAATGGAAACACTTTGGTGTTGATGACTAGGCAAAATACAGAGGAGGTCTCTTTGGCGCTCAAGTCTTTCTTTAAGGGGTGGTTTAGAAGACTTTCAGGATTGAGAAAAAGGCTGAGAGGAGAGCCAACGTAATCTACCCTTCTTTTTTCATAGAGGTTGAGTTGAGTGATGGTATCGGGAAGAATTTGAACCTCGATTCCTTCAAGCTGAACATGTTTAGCATCCCAATAGGTGGGATTTTTTTCCAAGGTGAGTCCATAATTGATTTTCCAATCCTTTAGAGTAAAAGGACCATTATTGACCCGCTCTTTTTTCTTTCGATCGGGATCAGCATCGGCTTTGCTATTGACAGGAAGATAAGAACGGGAAGAAACAAAGGACAAAAAATAGGGATTGGGATATTCAAGCTCAACAATCAATGTCAAGTCATCTTTAACCCGTATCCCTAACGCATCCATCGATTTTTCTCCTTTCGCGCAGGCTCTTGCATGTTTGATTCCATAAAAATCACACCCTAACGAACATCCAAATTGAGGGTCGATCTGTTTTTTCCAACTATAGGCAAAATCGTAAGCTGTGACACGATCTCCATTTGACCAAAAAGTTTTCTTGAGTTTAAAAATGTAAGTCTTTTTATCTTCTGAGATCTCATATGAATCTGCAACTGCGCAGATAAGATTTCCACCTCTATCTTTTCGCATGAGACCCTCATAGAGCATTCCCGTCACATGTGTTGAGTGAACATCTCCAGCTTCATAAGGGATCACAGAACGAATATCGCGATCTAAGCAAAGTTTCAGAAAGCGGCAATGTGCTTGCTTCATAAATCCTCCAAAAAAAAGGGTGAAAAAAGTCAAAAAAATGATTATCTGTTTCATGTTTGCTCCTTCTGTTTAAATGAAACATGAGAAAAATCGGGGGTTCCATTGAACGTGGATGCTAATGGAAAAAAAATCATTGCTGGATTTTTAAGCAAGTGTAACTGCCCATAAAAAATAGGAAGCACACAAACATGACGCATGAGCATTGCTTCAAGTTCTTTAATCAATAGAATTCTTTTTTGAGGGTTCATTTCTTTTTCTGCAATCGTTAACAGCTTTTGGTAGTGGGGATGTTCCCAGCAGCTCAAATTCAATTTTTCTTCTTTATGTTTAAAGGCGCTTAATGTCGATAAAGGATCACTTGTAGGAGCTCCCCATTCAACCATTGCGATTTGGAACTTTTTTGCAATCCGACGCTTATAAAATTCTTCATAGGGATAGGCCTCGATGATGCAACGCAGAGACAATGTTGTTTCCCATTCTTCTTTGAGCACATCTGCCATAGTTTTACGCAATCTATTTTCTGGAATCATGATCGATAGTGAAAGCAAGGCCTCTTTTTTGAGACCGAGTTCAAGCAGCGCCTGATTCAAGTAGACTTGGGCTCGACCTGGGTTATACTGAATCCATGAAGGGCTATTTTTGTTTTGAGTTAACCCAAGTGGAAGAGGTGTGTAAGCACTCTCTTGTTTCAATGGGAAAAAATTTTTAATTTTTTCCCGATTGAGACTAGAAGCAAGAGCCATCCGAAAATGGAGATTGTTAAGAGGGAAAGAGGTGGTATTGAGGGAAAACCAAAGGATTTTTGGAGCTGGAAAGGAAAGGCTTTCAACGTCTTGTTTTTCAAGTGCAAGACTCCCTTCTCTCCGATTGGGAATTTCAAAGAAATCGAGTTTATTTTCCTTAAATAATTGAATAGCCTCTGTTGTCGAGACTTGGAGAATCGAAATCTGATCAATTTTTATCCTTTTTCTATGAATATAGCGGCTATTTTTCTTAAGAGAAAACAAAAGGGATTTTTTTGGATTTTCTAAACAAAAAGGGCCATTGCAAACAAAGGCATTTCCTTCTTGCTTAAACCAATAGGGATTTTGACAGGCGATTTTAGAGGGAATAGGGAAAAATAGGGTATGTGCGAGTCGTTCCAAAAAATCAGGGATTGGATGCTTAAGGTCGATCATAAGGGTGTTTTCATTTTTGACTTTGATCCCGACTTGAGCAAGAGAGACCTTTCCTTCTCTGGCTTTTTTAGCGTTCTTAATGACATAAAAAAGTTCTGGAAAATCGATGGAAAAATCGGGAGCTAGAGCCGTTTTCCAAGCATAAGCAAAGTCGTAAGCTGTGACAAAAGTTCCATTTGACCAAAATGTTTTACGCAATGCGATCGTATATTGTTTTTGGTCATTTGAGAGTGCGCATTTTTTTGCTAGAGAGAGAATCAATTTCCCTTTTTTATCAAAGCGAGTCAGCCCCTCGAATAAGAGTCTTAAGATAGTTGTACAATCGCGACTTCCCCCTTTTCTTGGGTCTAACAGAGGTTTAGAAGGTGAACTGAGATGCAAAATTGTTGGTTTTTTCTCTTTTTTCCACTTGCAAAGAGCTTGGATCAAGCCCTTTTGGAACAATGCTTTGTCTTTAGCCCACATTTCGTATGCCTCCTATGGGGAAAGGTTTGCCCAAGTGTTTTTTGAGACTTAAAAAATTCTCGAATGGATAAGTTTGCAACCTAACCCAAAAGAATTTATTGGATGTATCGGGAAATAGAGCATGTGGATTTTTCAGAGTTGGCGTAAAATGTGATTTAGCATAAGGAGAATAGAAGAAAAACCCAAGACGAAATTCTCCTTGCGCCTCAAGAGTTGTAGAACTGAAAAAGCATGCATCAGGAGGGTCATTTTTTACATGAGCAAATAGGGGACCATTATTTTGAGTAAAACAAACAATTTCTGTTTTTTTTCTGCTTAGATGGATAGAGATTTTGTAAAAAAAATCGCAAAGTTTGTCATTTAATAGCATAGCTTGAGAGATCACAGGTCTAATTACATAAAAAAAATCTTTGAGCAGCTCGCAATCATTTGTGGGAAACTTTTTTTTCAAAAGATTTAAGTTTTCTTCTGTCTTGGCAAAGAACCCCCTATGATAGTCATCCACTGCTTCTAATCTGTACATTTCACATACCACTTCTTTAGAAAATAGATGTTTGAGATGAAAAAAAAGTTCATGACGTGGTAACTTTAAGTCCATTTTTTCTTGATTTAGATAAAAAATCATCCAAGAAGAAAGAAAAGGAAAGCGTCTTCTAGCACGTAAGCATAGAAGACAACTTTCGACTCCCTGAAAATATCAAAAACCTATTCTATTGAAACAAAACCACTTGTGATGCCATCATAAATAGTAATGCACCGAAAGGACAAAAACCTTTTCTTTAGTAATAAGCTTAGGACACTATTTTTTAGGGGACACGAAAAAGAATTTTTTTCGGATCCAGGGAGGTCTGCTTTCAAAACTTCTCCTTGGGTTCGCGTCAGTGAAGAGCTTCGATCCTTCACTGACACTGGGCTCCCTTCGGGGAGTCCTTTTTTGTTTTAAGGTTCGATTGTAGGGGTATATGGCGCTTTTTCGCAAATATTTTTTTAAATTAAGAAAAAATTTTAAATTCATAGCTTAAAGCCCACATTCCGCACCCCCTCCGCAATCTGATCAGTGGTTATCAGTTTTTTTTTGAAGCTTTAGAAGTTTTTTAAAGATTTTCCTTTTTCTGTGGTTTAAACTCAATTCTTTTCTAAGTTGAGGAGTGATCATGGAAGAAAAGCCTGTATAGATAAAAAGCAGATCAATGATCTCATGACTTGTCGATTCATAAAAGAGGCAAAAAATATTGTTTTCATTGGAAAACCTGGAACAGGCAAAACCCACCTTTCGATATCCATAGGAATCAAAGGACTCCAAAAGGGGTACAAAGTACTATTCACCTCAGTAGGAGAAATGCTTAAGAACCTACACAGTTCAAAAGCAGATAACTCTTACTGTAAAAAGGTTAAAGAGTACTTAGAGCCTCATCTTCTAATTTTAGATGAATTAGGGTTTAAAAAGATTCCGGATTATAGTGCTGATGATTTCTTCGATATTATCTCAAAAAGGTATGAGGAAGGTTCGTTAATCATTACGACAAACAAACCTATAGATCAATGGGGAGAAATATTTTCTGACAATATATTAGCCTCAGCGATATCCGATCGGATTGTTCATCATTCGGTGATCATCAGGGTATCTGGCCCAAGTTTTAGAACCAAAGATATGGAGGATAAGAAAGAAGTTTAAAAATTTTGCTTTATGGAATTTATCCCCCCTTTACCTATGGAATTTTCCTTGACTTTGACA
>JANQJX010000136.1 GCA_028281425.1 Simkania sp. | reverse complement strand
CTCAAAGTAAAAATCCACTCTAATTGATTTTATTAAGTATTGAAGGTCAATCAATTAAAAAAAAATGCTAAAAATTTAAAAAAAACAAATCAACCATTCTTGTTTTTCCAGAAAAGTCATCTTTTTTTTTAAGCCACTTATCATAAGAAGATTAACCTTCCTTGCAACCTTGGGACTGCCTTGAGCTGGAATTTTTTATCTTGAACCCTTCTTTTATCGAAAACATGTGTCCCTTCTCCCAGAATAGGCATGTGAAATACAGACTAACGCTCTTCTTATCCTGCGTTAAAAATTGGAATGGCTTGAGATTGAGATCTTTTCTTGAAAATTTTCATAAAATATCTTATCCTTTGAACAAATATGGTTAGGTTTTCATTTGGAGGGATTTCAATGACTAGAATCAGTAAAAAAGATCGTTTAAAACGGCGCCGTACAAAGCCTTCTTACGGGTTTCAAAAAAGTGGGCCTAAAAAAGATCATTTGCCCAAAGGATTTAAGGAACATATCAATGTCTTTAATGCAAATGACTCCATGATTTTTATTCCTAAAGTTAAATGAGCAAAAGAGGAAAAAAATGTCGAGACACCCCAGTTATGGTAAATCGAGCAAGTCGACGAAAAAACAAAATGTCCTCAAGAGATTTCAACGTATCGATGTTCTTAGAAAGTTGGGACTTTGGAAAGATGGAGAAAACAAAAAAGTGACGGGTCTTCCTAAAACACCTATCATGAAGTGAAGATTTCTTGTTTTGACACCCAATCTGCTTTTAAAATCTCTCAAAAGCAAGTGGAATTGCTGACAAAGGCTTTTTTACATTTAAAAAATATCAAAACTGACGAAGTGATTTACCATTTTGTCGATAAGTCTTCTATCTGCTCTTTGCACGATCAATATTTTGACGATCCCACTCTAACAGATTGTATGTCGTTTCCTATCGATGCCTTTGATACTTCTTCTGATATATGGCATATTCTGGGAGAAATTTTTATTTGTCCTCAAGTTGCAATGGAATATGCCACATCCAATAAGAAAAAGCCTCATGAAGAGCTTTCCCTCTACATGGTCCACTCCCTTTTGCATCTTATTGGATTTGATGATCTCACGTTCCAAGAAAAAAAGAAAATGCGTTTAGAAGAAAAAAAATGCATCCATTATCTAAAGCAAAAAAAAGCTTTAATTAGCTCTCTTGACAGGATATGAAACAGCTCGGCTTATTTTCTTTTTTATTCCTTCTTTTTTTTTTAAACGCAGTTTGTCTTCCCCCCTTGCCCCCTTCATGCAAAAATATTTTTTTAAATGGGGATATCAAAGAAATTCAGCAACTTTTAACACATGAAAAAGACCTTGTTCAAAGATGTGATGAAAAGAAAAATACTCTCCTTCATTTTGCTTGCTGTGCTAAACAAGGAGGCGAAAAAAAAGATATTGTCGCTCTTTTACTCGATCTAGATGTCAATATCAATGCGGTGAATGCTTCTGGATCCACTCCTTTACATATCGCTGCATCGACCAATAACATCTCAGCGGTACAACTTTTGTTGCAAAAAAAATCCCTCCAAGTGAATAAAAAAAACTATCAAGAATTAACTCCACTTCTGTTTGCATTAGGACATCGCTTTAAAAAAATGCTTAAACTCCTTCTCAGCCACCTTAACCTAGATCCTAACCTTGGAAACTATGAAGGATGCACTCCCCTTCATTTTGCTGCAATGTGGGGCTATTTAGAGGAAGCCAAGCTGCTACTCTCAGATCGAAGGTGTGATCCGCATCCCAAACAAAGACAAGGTAAATATCAAGGAGCTCTGCCTCTTCATTACGCAGCCATGAATGCCCATCCAAAACTCATTTCTTTTTTACTTGAACAAGAAGGAACTGATGTCAATGCAACCCTTGAAAAAGGCTCTCTTGCAGGTTTTACTCCCTTGCATCTTGTTTTAATGCATTTTGATACAAAAAAAGTTTTCGAATCGATTAAAATCCTGATTGCAAAAGGAGCTGATTTAAAATTAAAATCAAAAGAGGGTAAGCTTCCTTCTGATTTAACAAATGTTAAAGTCCTCCTTAAGTATTTACAAAATCCTCATCCCAACTATGAATTGAGAAAAAAAAGGAAAAAATGATTTTTAGGTTTTTTTTAACTCCTCTTTTTTTTCTACTAGGGATGATTGCTTTGACAATTCTTACTCGATCTATTCAGATTTTAGGACGTATTCATTTAGTGCAAGAATTTAGCCAAAGACCTAGATATTACTTCTTCTATTCACTTGTAAAGCACCTTTTTTCAAAAAGAAAATGGAAAAACCTTTTTTATCTCCTTGCCCTCACTAAATTTTCCCTTTGTTTAATGTATGCAAGCACTTTTTTTTACTATCTTCTCTTAAATCTATCGATAAAAGAAACTCCTCCTTTTACTTCCCTCACATCTATTTCTTTTTTTATTCTTATCATCGTCGTTGTAGTTGGTCTATTTTTAGAGTTTTTTATCGGTTTTATTGTCCATTATAACCCTCTCTTTTTTCTTTATTTTTCAACATGGATTTCAACATTTTTCATTTTGCTTTTTTCTCCTATTACTTTTCTATTGCTTAAAATACATACGCTTCTTATTGCAAAAAAGGCCAATCGGATTAAAAGCATCAAACAATTAGAAATCAAAAATAAAATGCTAGAACTGGTTCATGAATCGGACT
>JANQJX010000123.1 GCA_028281425.1 Simkania sp. | reverse complement strand
CAAAAAAAGGGGGGAAGAAGACTTGATCTTGTTGAAGGACTCAATGCACGCGATGATTGGGTGGAGGCTCTTAAAAAACAAATCTTAAAGAGGCTTCCTTAGAATTTTCGAAAAAAATCTCAATGGATCCGAAAAATTTTTCAGTTGAAGGCAGTCTCTCAAAAAACACTCAAGCATGCCTTTTTGAAAGAGTTGGCGTAAAATGCGGGTTAAAGCCCTACCCGTTGATTTAAGATTTTGAGAGAAGGGTAATGATACTGAAAGGAGTATTGGGTCCTTCATTGGCAACATATTTAAGCAAGTCACCGGTTTCTTTTTCGAACCAAAGTTCTGCTTTCCAAAAAATCTTTTTGAATCCAGTTAAGGTTACTTTAACCTTAACAGCACGAAAATGTTTGTTATTGATTTTAATATCTTCTAGCTTTTTTTCTTTTGTTGCAATCATATGGTGAAGCGAGAGTTTTTTTGGATGGATGATATAAAATTTAAAAGAAAAGATTTTAGATAAAATAAAAGAACGAAAACTAAAATCAAACTCTTGTAACCAAAGGTGTTTACCAATTTTAAATTTTTTTTCGATTTTTCTTGTTTGATTTTTGAATTTAGCTATGAGATAAGAACCCTTTCGAAGAATCGAATATTTATTTTTTTTGTCATAAGATTCGAAAGAAAAATGGTGGGTATCCATGGGATAAGAAAAGACGATTGAGGTCTTGCCTCCACCACTTGTACCTTCGATATAGAATGTCTTTTCTTTTTTTTCTATAACCCAGGTTGTTTTATGACTTTTTCCTTCTTTTTTCTTTTCATAAATGTAGGTTGTCTTTGAATGGATCGCCTCTTTTCCCGCAAGGGGAAAAAGAGATAAAAAAAAGAAAATGAATAACATTTTAAAATACATTCGAAAACCCAATAGAGATTTTTATAAAACGGCTTTTTTGCTTAATTTTTCCGATTTGAAATTCTCTTTTTATCATAAATTCAGTTGAACCTAAATCGCTTAACTCTTAAGCGTAATATGCCAACTTAATTTCAAGCGAAAGAAACCCTTTGGTCCTTACAAGTAGCCTATAGCATAATCTTTTTTTATTCTCTAGCTCACATTTCTCGCAAAGAACGCTCAAGATATCTACTTTGCATGTCTAATCTGGGAAAATAATCATAGTATAAATTTTCTTGTTCTTTTACAATATTGCTGCTCATTTATGTAAACGGTTGGTCTTTATGTGTCTGATTTGCCGTAAAAATCTTATTTTGGCGGTATAGCTCAGTTGGTAGAGCAACGGAATCATAATCCGTGTGTCCCTGGTTCGAGTCCAGGTGCCGCTACTTGCTTATCAAAAATAGAGCGCAAAACCTCTTCCTTCAGGTGGAGGATCTAGAGCTCTTAGGCGCCTTTTTGCTGCTGCTTAATGGACTCCACGCAAAG
>JANQJX010000121.1 GCA_028281425.1 Simkania sp. | reverse complement strand
ATTTATATTATAAAGCTGCATAGGCAACTGACTCCTTTGAAAAATATCTCATGATTTTTCCGGGATCAAACTGGATTTTTGTGAGGGAATATCGCAAGTGTATTTTGAGTGATTCCATACAATTCATCAGCAGATAATTTCCTGCATGTCCTTTTACTTCTTGATTGACTAGTTCCTGAGGATTCATCATAATACGTGAAGGATCTTGGATGATTATAAAGATTTTTTTATTTTCAGATTAATTCCAAAAAAGCCTCATTATAAAAGCCACCAGGTCCCTAAAGAAAGATAAATGGCCGTTGTTAAGACATCTGCAAACATCAAAACAACAGGCCCAGCAGCTACTCGGGGGTCCCATTTGAGTGAATGTAAAATGAGAGGAATTAAAGCCCCAATGCTTGCCGAGAGAATCACAGAAAAAATAATTCCAAAAGCAATTGTAAAAGCACTGATCACTCCACTTTTCCAAAAAAGAGAGATAGAGCCTACAATAATGCCTGAAGAAATCGCGATCATTGCTACGGTTTGCCATTCTCGAATAAGAGATTGGATAATATATTTAAAGAAGTGAGATTGTTTTTTTAAAATTTGCATGCTCTGTGTCATCGACTGCATCGATACCGATTCGGAGAGAGTCAGTAGCAGTGGAATAAACATTGCAAGGACAAGCACTTTAGCTAAAACCATCTCAAAAATATAAGAGATCACAGCGCAAGTAAATCCTCCAAGGATGTTACAGAAAATCCATGGCATACGAGACCAGTATCCTTTCCAAACACTTGCATGTTTCCCCTCTTCAACCACCATCCCAATCATTTGGAAAATATCAAAACGACGTCTTGAATTTGCAACATCGACTTTTTCTTCGAGATAGTGCCCAACATCGATCACACCAAGTAAATGCTTATTTTCATCAATAACAGGAAGTGCAAGTAAACGATGAGATTCGAGAAATTCTATCGCCTCTTGAAGCGTTTGATCGTAGTTTAAAGTGATCAAAGAAGATTCCATCACACTTGAAATAGGTGTATCTCCTTCACAAAGGAGGAGCTTTCGGGTCGGAACAACTCCAATGAGTTTGCGTTCATCATCGACGACATAGATATAAATGATTTCATCTTCAATATGCTTACCTCGTAAAAAATTTAAGGCTTCTTCGATAGTTTGGTCGACATGAATTGTTGTCCGAACAGGAACAATGTAATCAAGAAGTGGTTTGTTAAATGTATTTTTTTTCATGATCCCATGTTACGTGTTTGTGTGTAAATGTCAATTCTAAGTTGCTTAAACTCATTTAACTTTTGCTTGCATCCGAGAGATTAGAATCTTACACTAAGGTTTTAGGTAAGATTTGTTTTATGCGAAAAAAAATAAGAGGTATAAGAATGTGTGGGATTTTTGGATATATTCAATCTAAAAAAGTCAGCCAAACATCAGATCCTGTCGATGTCTGTTTAAAAGGATTGACTCTTCTTGAATATCGAGGGTACGATTCAGCAGGCATTGCAGGTCTTGTGAATGGACAGCTCAAAAGATGCAAACGTACAGGAAAAGTAAAATGTCTTAAAGATGCTATTGAACGTGAAAATTTCAACCTTGACTTAGCGATTGCCCATACTAGATGGGCAACCCATGGCAGTGTCAATGAACAAAATGCACACCCCCATTTTGATGAAAAGAAAACAATTGCTGTCGTACACAATGGAATCATCGAAAATCATTTTATCATTCGGGATGAATTAGAAAAAAAAGGGGTGATCTTCGAGTCAGATACCGATTCCGAAGTCATTGCTCAATTGATTTCTCATGTCTACTCTGGAGATTTATATTTAGCTGTACAAAAAGCTCTTAAAAAGCTCCAAGGCTCTTTTGCAATTGCTGTGATTCATGTCAATCATTCTGACCAAATCATTGCTGCATCTAGAGAAAGCCCCCTTATTCTTGGTCTTGATCAAAAGAAAAAAGAGATCTACCTCTCTTCAGATGTGGCTTCTCTAGAAGGAAAATCTCTTCATATGATTTATTTGAAAGATCATGAAATTGCTGTTCTACAAAACAATCATGTAAAAGTATTTAATAAAATGGGAAAAGAGGTTTTTAAAGAAAGAAAAAAAATAGGGATTGGCCAAAGAATAATTTCTAAAAGTAGCTTTGATCATTTCATGCTTAAAGAAATTTTTGATCAACCTCAAACTATTGAGCAGGCCTACTATGGAAGAATTCAATATGAGTTTGGAACGGCCGTTTTTAATGAGATCGACTTGAGCGCTCAAGAATTGCAATCGATTGGACGTCTTCTTATCCTTGGTTGTGGAACCTCTTTTCATGCAGGATGCATTGGCGCTTCCATGTTGGAAAATGTAGCACGTATTCCAACAGAAGTTCAAATTGCCTCTGAATTTCGTTATACAAATCCTATTATTTCCAGAGATACTCTTGTTTTAGCAATCAGCCAATCAGGAGAAACAGCAGATACAATTGCAGCGGTACGCGAGGCTAAAGCTAAAGGAGCTAAAGTCATTAGCATCTGCAATGTTCAACATTCTACTCTTGTACGTGAATCTATAAGTTCTTTATTTCTTAATGCCGGTTTTGAGATCAGTGTTTGTTCTACAAAAGCATTTACAAGTCAGCTCGTCGTTCTTGCTCTTTTTACCCTTTTTATGGCAAGACTTCGTCATCTTGGAAAAGAAGAAGGGCAAAAATTTATTAAACAGCTTACTTACTTACCTGGGATTGTCTCTCAGATTCTCTCTCAATTAGAAACCATCGAAAACTTTGCTAAAAAATATTCTATATTTAGCCAATTTTTCTTTCTAGGACGCCTTTTTATGTATCCAACAAGTTTGGAGGCAGCTTTAAAACTCAAAGAAATCAGTTATCTTAACGCCACTGGATATCCCGCTGGGGAAATGAAACATGGTCCTTTGGCACTTGTAGATCCTAACATTGCCATTATTGGAATGTGCGGGAATTTAAAAACAAGAGACAAAATGCTTTGTAATTTAATGGAAGTCAAGGCCCGAGGAGGAAAAATTTTAGCTTTTGCTCCCAAAGGAATGAAAGAAATCGAAAAGGTCACAACGGATGTTTTTTATTTGCCTCAAGTGATTGATTTTCTCGCTTCTATTCCCTATTCTGTAGCAACACAACTCTTTGCGTATTTCACTGCTAAAACCCTAGGAAGGGAAATCGATCAACCACGTAATTTGGCAAAATCGGTGACAGTAGCGTGAATTGAAACTCAAGGTTAAAAGACAGTTCTTAAAACGATGCGTTAAATTTGGGCTATTCAATCCATTCATCGATGAGATTGGCAACAAGACCACTCCATCCTGTTTGATGAGAGGCACCAAGCCCCCTTCCTACGTCCCCGTGGAAATATTCAAAAAAAAGTAAATGGTCACGAAAATGGGGATCTGTTTGCAGTTTATTGCATGTGCCAAAAATAGCCCTTTTCCCCTTTTTGTTTTTACGAAAAAGATCGATAAGTCCATTGGCATAAAAACGGGCCATTTCTTTTGTACCGACGGGGTTTTCTTTCCCAATTTGGATTTTGATCTGATTTTTTGCAAAGTGATCAAGATGAGATAGCGCATCGATGAGTAAAAACGTTGTTGGCATCCAAATAGGACCACGCCAATTGGAGTTTCCCCCATAGATGGTTGAGCAGGCTTCAGCCGGTTCATATCTAATCGTATTTCCCATCAGCTCATAGCTGTGCTTTTCATGAAATTTAGAGAGGCTGCGAAGACCATAGGGAGAGCGAAATTCATTGGGATCCCACACTTTTTCTAAGACCTTATGTACTTTATCGAGATCCATGAGAGTTAAAAGATATTTGGTTTCTCCTTTTTCTTGAATGCGCGTCACACAATTTGAACAAATATCAAGGCGGTTTTTAGTAAACCAAATGAAATTTTCAGCAAATTCATGGTAATTTTCTAAATCTTTTGAAGTGATACAATCTACTGCAAAAAGAGGAATTAAACCGACTAAAGAACGCACTTTGATTTGCTTTTGTTTCTTTTTTTGATCGCTTATCACATCATAAAAAAACCCTTCTTCTTCATTCCAATTTTGTACCTTTCTATTTTCAGCATTGACAAGAGCATTAGCGATATAGACAAAATGCTCATAGAATTTAACAGCCATTCCTTCATAAACGGGATCTTCCTTTGCAAGTTCAAGAGCAATCCGCATAAGCGAAAGACAAAAAAACCCCATCCATCCTGTCCCATCTGACTGTTCTAATTTTCCTCCTTCAGGCACATTTGTTCGGTCGATAAGAGTAATATTGTCAAGACCTAAAAATCCCCCTTCAAATACATTATTTCCTTTAACATCTACTTTATTCACCCACCAAACAAAATTTAAGATCAATTTATGAAAGCATTTTTTCAAAAAATTCAGATCTCGATGACCTGTTTTTTTTTGTTCCATTTGGAAAAGACGGAGGGCTGCCCATCCTTGAATAGGAGGATTGAGATCGGAAAATTCCCATTCATAAGCAGGCACTTGACCATTGGGATGTTGGAATTGATCAAATAAAAGGTACCAAAGCTGCTCTTTTGCAAAACCAAAATCAACAAGAGCAAGCGAAATGGAATGAAAGGCAAGATCCCAAGCTGCAAACCAAGGATATTCCCATTTATCCGGCATGGAAAGGATTCTTTTTGAAATCAGATGTTTCCAGTGAATATTACGAATATTAAGTCGCGATTGAGGTGGAGGTTTTTTAGGATCATCTCCTTTTAGCCAAAGGTTGATATCATAAAGATAGATCTGCTTGTTCCAAAGCATTCCTGAAAGGGCCTGCCTCTGAATTTGTTTCTCATCGTCTGTCGCTTTCTTAGGATGCAATTTATTGTAAAAGGCATCAGCCTCTTTTTTTCTCTTATCGATGATTTCTTCGATTCCAATGAGAGGTTGCTCTAGTTGTCCATTTGTTAAACGGAGATAAATCGTTTCACTTTTTTTAGGTGGAATTTTTAAATTGTTAAAATAAAAACAGGCTTTTGTTCCTAACTGTTTCGGATTGACACACTCTTTTTCTTTATGAACAATGAAGCGATGAAAAGCATCCTTCACAAAAGGGGTTGTATTTTCTTTTCCGTAAAGAATTTTTTTATTGGTTTCATTTTCAGTAAAAAGCATTTGAGCCCTTTTATCCGCATAAAAAAAGCGTTTTCCCAAAAAATAATCAAAACTCAATCTTGTAGGAGCCACTGCTTGTGAATCATCGGCTTCGATACAAAGCGTTTCAACTAAAGACTTCCCTGCTTTAAGAACAGGCCTAGGTCCTTTTTTCCCCTTCCAGCTCCATGTATTGCGAAATTGAAGCTGAGAAAGATAGTGAAGAGTTTCGGTCTGAAAGCTGCAGTTATAGATTTTGATTTTGATACAGATGTCATCTTTACTTGCTTTTGCATACTCAATAAAGATATCAAAATAGCGATCCTTTTCAAAAATTCCCGTATCGATAAGTTCGTATTCCCGCTCTTCAAGACCACGTTTTTGATTTTCAGTGATGAGTTTTTCATAAGGGAAAAGAGTGCAAGGGTATTTATAGAGGTATTTCATGTAAGCATGTGAAGGGATACAGTCAAGATAATAATAACACTCTTTCACATCTTCTCCATGATTGCCTTCATCGGTTCCAAGACCAAAAAGACGTTCTTTTAAAAAAGGATCATATCCATTCCAAAAAGCATGTGTAAGGCTAAGCACTTGATACCGATCACAGAGACCTGCAATCCCATCATCTCCCCATCTATAAGCTCGAGAAGCAGCCATTTCATAAGTAAAATGATCCCAAGGGTTTCCGTCTGCACTATAATCCTCACGTACCGTTCCCCATGAACGTTCAGAGACATAAGGCCCCCACTTACTCCATGGTAAAACATCCCCTCCAACTTGCATAAGACGCATTTCTTCTTCCGTGAGTTCTTCAAAATTTTTCATACTGTTCTCCTTTTCTTTTTTTAGAAATTTTTCTTGAATAAATCAATCTTTACTTTTGCCCTAGATTGCCACCTATTTTGCAACACCGACTTTTTGAAGTAAGTATCGAGAAGAAAAGTGAGGTGATCTATTTTTTCGAAAACTTTGTAAGAAATAGGGATTAGAAAAGATTTTATAATAAATTAAAAAGTTAGAGCAGAAAATTGTTATTAATTAAAAATATTTAATTGATATGATTTTCTTGATTGATTCACTTTCTTTTTAAAAAATGAGTTGTTTTGATTTTTTCTGTTGTATATAATGACCTTTAAATCAATTTAAATAAGAGATATTTAACGATGACTTCTACCATTTGTAACTTTTTCGCATGGCTTGTTCCAATAAATATAACAGGAAGCCCTCACAAAAAATTACTTGAAGCTCGTCGCCAATTGGAAATCTTATTAAATACTCTTAAAGACAAAGGATTTGCCTTTGAAATGTCTTTTAACTCCCCTATCATTCCCTTATTGGACCATATCCTTTCTGAAGGCGAGAGAGAAAAAATTTTTAACAATAAAGGAAGATTCACTTATTGGGAAACCTATCTCTCCCCTTTGATCAAGCTCAAATCGATGTTTCGCTTATGCTTAACACCCGATTTCTCCGATCCTCAACCTTCTTTTGAAGACCTCCAATCCACTTTAGAAGAGGCCCTTAAAATCTTAAATAAGGAAATTGAATCACAACGGGGTAAAGCAAATCTAACCATCGGAGCAATGCATAAAAGGACGGCTGAAATTGCAAATGATAAAATTCAAGCTCTCTTTCAAAAAAAATTGATACAAAATCAGAACTCTTCTCACCCTTTGGAAAAGATACGATCTTTGATTTCAAGGTATCAATCTCATTCCGACTATTATTTGAAAACGGTTCAAGAAAAAACCTTACAAGATACGCTTTGCCATCTCGATCAAACGTCAACTCTTTTTCGAGGAATTGAAGCCTTTGTCTACTCATCTATCTCTCCGAAATCGTTGCATCTAAATTTAAAGCCACTTGCTCAATGCATTATCACATTCATTCGACAAAAAATTTCACCTGAAAAAAGGGATCAGATTTATGTTCTCCTTTATAAGGAGATGATGCCTCTAGGTTGTCTAAACACCACTTTAAGTTCGAATCAAAAAGTTCAGTGGGTCCAAACTCATCTATGTTTAACAAATTCCCACCACCTTGATTGTTTTTGGAAAGCAGCTTTGAAATATGAAGAACAAGAAGAATTTCTTCAATTTAAAGAAAAAATCCAAACGCCGTTAACCAATGTTTTAGATCTCAATGAGTGGATCTTCCTCGCACTTAGGTTTCTTCAAAGACCCTCTCAGCGAAAAAAAATTCAGTCTCTTCTTCAATCAGAAGTTCCTAAATGGCTTGAAACTGTTAAGCATTGGTTGAATAATGACTCGCGCTTTTCAAATTGTTTGCAAGAGCTTCATCTAAAACTCTCTTCTAATCCTAATCTTTGCAAAAAGGTTTTAGAGGATCTTCAAACCCTTATTGAGTCAGCTCCTCCCATGAATCAAGAGTCTGAAAACAACCAAACAGATGCGAAATCTTTGAAAAGAAATATATTTGAACTTATAGAAACCCAGCTACAAGATGCTTTTAAAGGTTCAAAAAAGCAAAAGACAAGTTTTGAAGATGAAATCAATTCAGAAATTAGTACTTTCATTGAAAAAACCACTTTTTACGGAACATTTTACGCCATATACAATTACATTTGTGCTCCTAACTCTTCTCAACAACATAATTTAGATCTCAAGAAAAAAAGTGATCAAGCGTTTTTACGCATTATGAAAGAGGTTGAAAACCATCCGCAAGACAAACAATGGGAGATCTTTTTAGAAAAGCTCAAAAAAGAGATTAAAAAACGTAAGGATATCAGCAGTTTTAAGAAATTAATTGGGAGATTGTCTTCCTCATTGGCTATGAATTGCATCCATTTTTTTTCCAAAAGTTTAGTGACATCTCTGATCAAATTTCTAAACACGCGTCTTTTGCTTACAGATCGACACCCTTTAAGTCGTATGCATTTAATTCCTATTAACGTCCTTAATAGAGGAGCTATCTCCTATAAGCAAGCTTTGCAGAAATGGGTAAATGACACAACTGGAAAAAAATTTGGGGTCATTGGACGCTCAAAATCACTTGAAATGGCATTAAAAGAGCCAAATGGAACAAAAGAAAAGCTCAGTTATAATAAGCTGATTGAAAAAACAACAAAATATGTGCTTAATCGGTTTATGACATTTACAATTCTTTCAACGTTTGTCTCTTTGAAAAAACAGGAATGGCATTGTTGGACCAATCAAATTTCCATATCTATTGTAGACTATGTATTTCGTCTTTTGATATCGATAGTTCCTCGGTTTTTTTATTCCTTAGCCTATGTTGTTGCAACAATTATAGAGTCTATCGCAATAAGAATGATCAAAAGTGGAGCAAATTATTTAATCAATTATTTTCACATTCTAAACCGTATTGTTGATTCAATGCAAATATCTTATAAACAACCCAAATCGATGAATGCTATTGACAAAATTCTTTTGAAGTTATTCCTAACGATTAAAAAAGATCTCAAAGAAAATGATCTGGTAACAAAACTCGATTATGAAACTCCAGAATCTAAAAAGTTAGTTCAAGAAATGGTTGACAACCATTTGCAACTCCTTGATGAAAATCAATTGACAAAAAAAAGGGCCAGGCAGGCATTCTTAGGCAATAACAATGCTGGTCCTATGACTTATCTCAAAAAAGAAATCGATCATCACCTTAGCAAGGTCATCGTTGAACTTATTTTACTCTCTTTACAATCGACTCTAAAAAAGAACAATCTCCAATCCTCCTATTACCAACTTCTCCAAGGGATCAACCACTCAATTTACCCTGAACCCTCGATTCGAAGTTATTATTCAAAAGAAGAGAAAGACAAGTTGCAACAATCTTTAGGCAACTCTTCGTCTTTAACCGATGAAATACTTAAGCAAAAATTTTGCGAAGATTTTGGGATTCATGAAAACACTCTCACTGACAAGTATATCGAATTAAAACTTAAGCAAAAATTCTCTATCACAGAACTCACTTGTAAGGCTACGATCGACGAAATTCTCGATTATGCCCTTAGTAAGGCAATTGATCAAGTTGAGGCTAAGCATACCTCTCCTAAAGAAATGTTGGCTCAATATATCAATTGGATTCAACAAATTGCTTTCAGCTCTTCTAATAAGAATTATTTTGTAGCAATTGCAAAGGCACTAGAAAATCATCATATAGATTCCGAAAAAGCCATTGAAAAGATTTATAAAGAAACCTTGCGCATCACGACCCATTTTAAAACCTATCAAAATCTGATCGTTCATAAAATCCATGGGCAAGGACATCTTGCAACAGTAAAGCATATGCTTAATGACCTCATCAATGAAACCATTGTCCCTCATCTCTCCCAAATTAAAGCAAATATTGAAACATATCTTATAGCCTCTAACAGAAATAATTTAAACCTCCTAAAAGATTCAATAAATCACTTCCAAAAAAACCTGCTTAGTCAGCGCATTCGATTTGAGCAAATCAAAAATATTCAAAATAGTTTTTCTTCAAAATCTCAAGATTTTTCTTTAAAAATTTTTAACGAAATAACCCAAAAGATGTATGAAACCTCTTACCCTAAAGTCATAACTACCCTTGCTAAAACTACAATCCAAACCCTTGCTAAAGCTCGTCTCGATGCTCTTGTAGATAAAAGCATCTTGCTTGCCAAAGACACAAATTATATCCTCTCTATTATTAGAAATGGGATCATGGCACCGCTAGTACAGACCAAGGCTTAAAAAAATGACCTCTATTTAATGACTCACCTTATGCAAAACCAGACGCAATTACACTGAATTTTTTGATCCTTAAGAAAGTAGAAATCATTGATTTTTCAAAATCTCTCACTAAAACCCCTATTTTACATAAGGTGAGTTAACGAAAATAGGTGATGGGGACTCCTTTGAACTGAAAAATTTTTCGGATAAATTGAGATTTTTTTCGAAAATTGTGAAAGATGCAAATTCACTAGACTCTTGAAAACAAAAGATGTACGATTTTCTCAAGCCTAAGGAGAAAAGATCGTTTAGGCGGGGATTCTCCAGCTCAAGGCAGTCCCGTTATTTAGAAATCTCTCTTGAAAAAAGAAAAAATAGATCTGTTGAGATGCACCTTCGAAAAGTGATTTATATCTTAAGCTTGGCTTGTTGTTTTGGCCCTTCATTTCTTTTTATGAAGGTCGGGGGAAAAGAGGTGCCTCCCCTAACTCTTGTTGCTCTCCGTCTTTTACTAGGAGCCTTGCCTCTCTTGCTTCTTCTTAAATTCAAAAAGGGGTCTTTTTGGGTTTATAGAAGGCATACAAAACATTTCCTTACCGCTGCGATTTTTTCTTGTTTTTTTCCTTTTTTTTTAATCACATGGAGTGAAAAAACGATCGAAAGCTCTTTAGCTGGATTGATCAATGGTTCTACTCCTATTTTTACCGTGTTTTTTGCCCATTTTTTTTTGCCAAATGATCGTTTGAGCAAACAAAAAGTTTTAGGGGTATTTTTTGGTTTAATAGGCCTTGGGATTATTTTTATTCCAACCTTAAAAAGGGAAGGTCTACATATTCAAGGAATGGTCATGGTCATGATTGCATCGATAAGCTATGCGATTGGCATGATTTATTCTAAAAAATATTTAACAAATCTTCCTTTTCTTGTCACCCCGATATGGAAACTTATAATTGGAGCTTTGATAGCCCTTTGTTTTGCTCTTTATTTTGAAAGTCCTCGCTCTATTTTAGTGCCTTCTTTTCAAGCCATTGCTTCTATTTTTGCGCTTGCTTTCTTGGGAACAGCTTTAGCATTTATATTTTATTATCGGATTTTACAGATTGGAACAGCATCTGATCTTTCATTTGTAACACTTCTTACTCCTCTTATTGCAATCCTTTTAGGCCTGCTTTTTCTAGGAGAACAGCTGAGACTCAATGCTTATTTAGGAGGGGCTTTGATCTTACTTGGACTTGGAATCTTAATGGGTCTTATCTCCTTAAAAAAAATCAAAAAACTCTTATCAAATATAGGTATCAGAAAAAGGACGACAGTAGGTCTCGCGGATAAAGAAAATACTGATGATTAAACCGATTAAAAAACAGCTCGGAATAAGAAGAAATCCCATTGCATAACTAGAAAGAGAATAAATCGGCACATTTCCCTCCATTTTTCCCGACCAAAGCAAATGGAGAATATACCCCACAAGGGGTTGTAAAAAAATTCCTCCAACCACAACAGCCATATTATTAAATCCCGTTGCCGTTGCAAAAACAAAATGGCGGTTATTGTCTTTCACAAGAGCAAAAGAAAGGATTTGTCCTGATGCTGCGCAGCCCATCATAAAAAGAAAAATTAAATTCATCCAAAAAGGAATTTTAGGCAGATAGATAATGGCAATAGAACTAAGAACTCCAATAAGAGAGCAGTAGATAAGAAGAGGGCGTCGCTTTCCCATGTAATTAGAAAACCAACCAATAAAAGGACTTGTCAACGCCAAGCCAAGCCAAATCATAGCAATCCCAAAAGCAGCATGGGTATTTGAAATAGCATACTTTCCCATCAAATAGGGAACCCCCCAAAGAACAGCAAAAATTACAATAGGACCCCATCCTGAAAAAGCATAAAGAGCAATCCAGTAAGTTTGAGAAGAATGAAAAATTTCTTTTAGATCACCTATAAGATGACTTGAATGAGGGTTACAAATTTTTTTATGTGTCGGATGATTTCGAATGATAAGAGCGGAAAAAAGAGCAATGATCCCTCCGATGAAACCTGAAAAAACCATCACATTGCGCCAACCAAATCGATTGACAAGGACAGAAAGAGGAAGCTCTCCTCCCATAGCTCCAAAGGCTGCTAAAAGTTGAGAAATTCCCACTAAAAGAGCAAAATAGTAAGCAGAAAAATAGCGTTGAATAATGACTAAAACTCCAACAAAAGCAAATGCAGACCCAATTCCCATAAAACCTCTCCCTAAAGCTGCTATATAAAAACCATTTGCTATTCCAAATAAAAAAGATCCAACTCCACATATAAAAGCAGCCAAACTGATAAGAACACGAGGCCCCAAACGGTCATATAATACACCCACTGGAATTTGCATGAATGTGTAGCTATAAAAATAAAAAGAGACCATGATCCCAAGTAATCTAGCATCGATTTTAAAAGTTGCCATCAATTGATTTGTCATGATGCTCGGAGAAACCTGAAGAGCCATTTCATAGATCAGAAAAAGGGCGGACAAGCAGTAGATAAAAATCGCGGTGAAATAATGTAATTTATTGCTTTTACTCATATAATAGTCATTTATTCTCTTCTCCAATAAAGGAAATTCAAATTGGAAAAATTTAACCAAAAAAGCAGCCTTATAGAGAAGATTTATGCACGTACCTTACTTTACGTAAAAAATGAGAGATAAATCAATAGAAGATTTTGAATTTCGGTTCTAACCTTGGGCTAAGAAAAAAAGAGGGATTTACCACCCATGATTGGAAAATTTTATTTACCATTCAAAAAATGTGTTACCTTTCCCCCTAAACCGCATTTCGCATGCCCAATCTAGAAAAATCCATAGGCTCTGTTTCGCTCACACATCCAATAAATTCTCTCAGCAAGATTGCAAACTTATCCATGAGGCGATAAAATTCTACACTACAAGGGATAAACTCAGGTTAAGATCCTTATGAAGATTGCTGTTGCCTTATCAGGAGGTGTAGATTCTGCCTTTTCTGCTTACTTACTCAAGAAAATAGGTTATAAAGTGTTTGCTCTCTTTATGAAAAACTGGGAAGAAAAGGATGAAGAAAAGCATTGCCTTGCTGCAAAAGATTTTGAAGATGTGATTCGCATCTGCCAAGTTTTAGATATCCCCTACTATGGAATTAACTTTACAAAAGAATATTGGGATGGGGTCTTTAACACATTTATTGAAGATCTAAAACTTGGTCTTACCCCTAATCCTGATATCTTATGCAATCAAAAAATTAAATTTGATCTTTTCCATCACAAAGCTCTTATGTTAGGAGCAGATCGTCTTGCAACAGGTCATTACTGCCAAACAGATGGGAATCAATTACTCAAAGGGAAAGATCCTAAAAAAGATCAAAGCTATTTTTTATGCAATATCAAAGCGTCTGTTTTAAAAGATGTTTTCTTTCCAATTGGTTCCTATCTTAAAACAGATGTGCGTAAACTTTCTAAAGAGGCTGGGCTTCCCGTTTTTGACAAAAAAGATAGTACCGGAATTTGTTTTATTGGGAAGCGGCCTTTTAAATCTTTTATGGAAAAGTATATTCCTAATCAAGAAGGGCACTTTGAAACCTTAGAAGGAAAAATCGTAGGAAAGCATATGGGAGCAAGTTATTATACAATTGGGCAACGGAAAGGAATGGCAATTGGGGGGGAAGGAAAGGCTTGGTATGTCGCTTCTAAAGATATCAAACGCAATGTGGTGATTGTTGTTCAAGGTGAAAACCATCCTGCCCTTTTTGGATCAGATCTTTTTGCTTCTAAAATGCATTGGATTGGGGACTTTCCTTCTTCTTTCCCATTTGCTTGCTCAGCAAAAATCCGCTATCGGCAAGAAGATACCCCTTGCGTCATCGAATCTATTGAAAACGAAAGGCTCCATGTCACTTTCTCAAATCCCCAAAGAGCCATCACCCCAGGGCAAGCAATTGTTTTCTATCAGGGCAAGGTTTGCCTTGGAGGCGCTCAAATTGATCAACCTGGGTTAACCCATCCTTTTACGTGAGTTTGAGCAAAATTCATATCCTCTGTTTTCCGATACATCTATCTTTTAGGTTACATATCCAAAGGCAGTCCCATAATCTATCGGATTGCCACTTATTTTGCATCCCCTCTCTTTCAAAAAGAGGGAGAGGCCGTTTTCGAGATCATCTTTCCTACCTTGCTTTCATTTGCTTTGAAAACAAACGAAAAGCTCCTTTGATATCTTGATTTCTTGCAACTTTTGAAAAAAAAAGAAGTGCCCCAAGAAAACTTATTCCTCCGCAAAAAAGACGCATCCATTTCATGATCCCATAAGGGATAGAAGAAAATATCTCTTGTTTAAAAAGAGTTAGATCAATTGCAAAAACAATACAAAGAGCGATACATCCTCCTATGCAAAGAGGCATCAAATCTTGCAAGGAATAGTTTTGCTTCCATCCTTTTTTTCTTAAAAGTCGGTAGAGGAAAAAGCAGTTACATAAAGAAGCAAGACTTGTTGCTAAAGCTGTACTTAGAGATCCTAAATGAAATAAAAAGATAAATAAACTATTTAAAACGGTATTAAAAATGACAGTTAAAATAGCAAAACGCATAGGAGTTTTAAAATCATTTTCTGCATAAAAAATAGAAGCAAAGAAAAGGGTCAACGTTGTTGGAACTAAACTGAGGCTATAAGCTAAAAAACAGCGGCTGATTTGCCCCTTTCCATAAAGGGAAAGAAGGGTTCCTCCAAGAGTAGCATCAATAATGAAATGGCCAAGTGCAAAAACAAAGAAGGTACAAAGAAGCATCACCGTGATGATCTGTTTAAATCCAAAGTTAAAAATCTTTGCTTTTTCAGAAGCATCTGCTTTTTTAATCACACGGGATAGAAGAGGAATCAGCGTGCTGACAATTGCAATTCCAAATAGAGCAAGTAATAGTTGATAAAAACGAATTGCATACCAAAGATAGACAGGACCACAGGGTTCCGCTAAGCGTGCAAAAAGGGCATCGAGAAAAGAATTCATCTGTGTCGCTCCTACTCCAAGACCCCCTAAAGCAAATGCTCTGCAGAGTTTTTTAATCTCTCTGTCCCCCTTTAGTTTAAAAAGTCCTCTTACTCGAAATGAACATTTTTTGATTAAAGGAAAAAGCGTGAGTAAATATTGAAGAAAAAATCCAAAAACAATCCATTTTGTCAAATAAAACATTGCTTCATCTATGGGATAATGTTTAAGAGTTAACGCTCCAATCATCCAGGCTAGATTACAGAAAATAGGAGCAATATTAGGGAGGAAAAAGATATGGTAGCATTGAAGGACTGCAAGATTGAGACCATAAAGGCAAATAAAAAATAGGGAAAAAAGAAGGTTATTTGTTAATTTTAAGATTTCATTTATAGAGGGAGAAAAAGAAAAAGAGGATAAACAAACTGTAATGCCTCCTTTGATGACAAAAATTAAAAAAAGAAGGGTTAACATAAGAAGGAAGGTCAGTTTTTGGAAAAAAAGATGAGCTTGAATGCTTCCTTTAATTCTTAATTCCTCAAACTGAGGAATGAAAGCCGATTGCAAAGGTCCTTCTCCAAAAAAACGGCGCAAAAGATGAGAAAGGCGAAAAGCAATGATAAAAGAGGCAACTCCTTTTTGATCACCAAATGCATAAGCCATCGCAAGATCTCTTCCAAAACCGCTGAGACGGCTTAAAAAAACCCCTGAAGAGAAACGTTGAATTCCCAAAGAAAAATATCTTGTGAGTGAAAATGACATGCTTTTAGTTTCTTATAGATAAGCGATTGATTGCAATCTTCTTATGGAAACATCAATCATGGATAACAAAGCAAAGACCTTTAAGTTTAAAAAAGAATATGAGAAAAGAAAAAAAACACCTGAATAGAAGAGGATCGTTTCTGATGAAAAAATATTTGTTTTTTATTTTTCTTCTACCTCTCTTTCTTTTTGGAGAGGATGCAAGGCTTACTCATATTATTACCCCTCGTGGAGAGGGGGATCCTCTAAAAGAAAATAAAAGGATTGTCCAAAACTTTTATGATGCTTTCGCAAAAAATGATAAAAGAAAGTTAGGTGAATTCTTAAACTCAAAATATCAAGTTCAAGACTCAAATGTGATTTTTGATTCATCGTATAGCAAGTATGATGCTTTTAGTAAAAATATTGCTCTTCGTTTAAAATCACTTCACGAAGCACTCCCCAACTTTGAACTTAAAATTTTAGAGATACTTGCTGAAGGAAATAAGGTCTTTGTCCGTTTTCAAATCATAGGAACTCAAAAAGGCTCTTTTTTGGGTATTGAACCGACAAATAAACAAATTGTGATTAAGAATTTTTCTGTTTTCACAATTGAAGATGAAAAAATATCCTATATTAATGAGATGTGGAATGAATTGAGTGTTATGAAGCAAATTGGTTTTATTATTTATTAAGATTCTCATTTAAATTTAACAAATGAAAAAAATTCTTATAAGATTTTCTCTTTTTATTTCTTTATTTTTTCTGGCTATGTTGAGTTATGTCTATTTTCAGCAGGAGAAAATCCTTTTTCAAAAAACGAGTCTTCCACAAGATTATGTTTTTTCTTATAAACAGCCCTTTAAAGAACTTTTTATTGAAACCGAAAAAGGGGCTAAAATCAATGCTCTTCATTTTAAAACATCCAACCCCAAAGGAGTTGTCCTTTATTTTCATGGACGAGGAGGCAATCTCGCTCATCGATGCGGGCATATTTCTGATGCATTTACTTGTCGGGGCTATGATTTTTTTATCATGGATTATCGCGGTTTTGGGAAAAGTCGAGGGAAACTCAGTGAAAGAGCTCTTTGCTTTGATGCCAGAAAATGTTATGAATTTTTAAAAAAGTTCTATGAGGAAGATCAAATTATTATCTATGGCTGCTCTTTAGGAACTGGCATTGCAACCTATGTTGCATCTCTTTTTGATCCTAAGATGCTCATTTTAGAAGCTCCTTATTTCAGTATTTTAGATCTCACACCTCGCCAAGTGCCTTATTTACCTAGCTTTTTGATTCCTCTGATCTTAAAATACCATTTAAGAACAGACCTTTGGATTTTAAAAGTACGTTCTCCAATTCGTATTTTTCATGGAACAGATGATGAGCTTGTCCCTTTTGATTCGAGCCTAAGACTTCTTAAATTACTCAAAAATAGGCTCAATGCCATCTTAATCCCAATTGAAAAAGGAAAACACTATCATTTGAGTAAAGATGTCCAATACCAAATGAAACTCGATGAAATTCTAAGTGAATTTTGATAATATCAACTGAATTTAAAAGTGAATTTTCGAAAAAAGGAGTGTCTTGAACTGAAAAATTTTTCGGACTCAAAAAATCTCAGATTTGAAGCGGTCCCACAAAGTCCTTAAAATTAACTTTTTCTCTCTAATTCTTCTAGATCCAGATCTTGTATTTCAGATTTTTATTAAAAAACCCTATTAATTAAATATTAAATTAGTTTATAATAAAGTTATTAATAAACAAAAAATATTTATAATATTATGACAAATAAAGTAGATAATAATCATATTCCTAATACACAGCAAGTTACACTTGAAAATCCTAAAAATTTAGTTCCTACTCCTAAGCCAATTGAGGAGAGCTCTCGGATTTCACTCAAAGAAAAATTGATTTCGAACCTCAATTCATGGGCCTCCAGGGAAGAGACTCAGGAGACAAAAAAATATTTTCGAAATCAAGTGGTTTATTTCCTTCCCTATCATCTTAAGTCTCAAGCTTCAAAGATTAAAATTTTAGCAAACCACTCATTTTCAGGGGTTATTAAAAGATGTTTTCAATGGATAGGTCTTCGATTTTTAGCTTCCTTAATGCAAAACATTTTTTGTCCCATTTTATCCCTTTACTTGTCCGATAAGGATTTTTCAGATTTAAAAAATTTAAGCAATCTGTCTGTAAATCTTCACCAAACGTTTTTTCCGGAGCTCAAATCTCAAATCTTACCACAGCTTAAAAATCACCCCAAAAAAAAGTGTATTAAAAAGAGTCTAAATAACCTTGAAAAAAGTGAAACCATCTTTGATCTTATCTATGGCTATAGAGATCTTTTAGAACTCGTAGTTCCAAAAGAAGACAAAAAACAAATTAAGAAGATAGATTCGCATATTACTGAGCTTCGTTCTCAAAAGGGAGTAGAAAAATTAAAGACTTTTTCAAAAATTTTGAATACATTGTCTACATTGACTCTGACAAAAACAAAACCTTCTTTTCAAAAAGATCTTAAAGAAGTTGCTCACATCATAGATGAAGGATTAGACTTTATCGAAAAACTCAAAAATGATCCCTGCTTAAAAACTCAAGGAAAGCAATTTCGAAACATTGAAACTCAAATCCAAGAGATTCAAAAAGAAACATCTCTTTCGAAACAACTTCCCCAATTCTTAACGCTTTTAAAACAATTCCAAACGTTAAAGATCCCAAAAAATGAAGATATCAATAGATTTATTAACAAGGTTCAGCCAAAGTTGACAAATTTAAAGACGAAGTACCCACAAATAGCATCTTTGATCGATTCGGAAATTGTATCTTCAAATACACAAACTCTATTGTCAGTTAAAACAAACACATGTATAAAAATTAACAATTTTCATGAAAAAATAGCTATACAAATCGAAACCCAGCTCCAAAATGCAAGCAATCTTAAAAAAATCAAAGAACATTCAAGGTTTAAAGCTTCTCGTGAA
>JANQJX010000064.1 GCA_028281425.1 Simkania sp. | reverse complement strand
GGGTGTCATATTCAACATCATCGCCATCGCTCACCCATCAATTTTTTTATCCATTGAGTCGCGGGATTCACGGCATATTCTATGTGTGACAAGAAGCCGTGTCTGATTTAAAACATAAGTTGGTGAATCCGCAACTCGCGTTAAATAGCCTCAGAAAGCATTCTCAATTGAAGATGAGAAAATATTGAAGCCTCGAAGAGGGCGCATTGAAACAACATTGAGTGGGGTGTTCGCTTTAAGTCGCATTTTACGCCACCCCCTGGGAAAAGAGCTGCACGAGTGTTTTCAGAAACACCAAGAAATTACGGAGTTTTAAGAGGCGGCGTAAAAGACGGGTTAAATCTTTTATTTCCAGGGATGTGCATTTTTAATTAACTTTTTTTAAAAAAATATTTAATAAAACTAATAAAATATATTAAAATAGAGTTTAAAGCATTTTTAATAATAAAGATATAATTACACATATTAAAATATAATTAAATGCATGTTTAATAAAACAACAAGCAGGAAATTAAATTATGAGTAGTTTATCCATTTCTATTTCTGGAAAAACAAATCTATCTTATTACCAATATTGTCAAAATCACTATTTAAAAGGTCAAGACGATGAGATACAAAAATTTCAAGAAAGATGTTACCATAATATCGAAAACCCTGAGCCAGGCGAAAGCTCAAATGGGCTTGCTGCTCTTATTGCAACAGTCACAAAAATTAGTACCCTTTATGCAACCATAAAATCCAAAATAGAAGATGTAAGTTATGATAAAGAAGTCATACCTTCACTTGTGATCGATTCGCTATTTAAACTTCCGATTCGACTTTTAAATGGGCTTGTTACTGTTACAACATCCCTAAAGAATTACTTTCATATCGGAGGAAGTGTGATCGCTGCGACAACAACGCTCCTCTTCCTTAAAATTAACTGTGTTGCAGCAGCTGTTTTTTCATCAATTGAGTTAGGCATTCATAGCTATCGATTGGGAAAACAAATTCAGTTTGGAAATCAATTTGACTTTAAGCTTATCGATAAAATGAGTCGCGCTATTCAAGCAGATGAAAAAACTAGAAAAAAATTGTCTCCTCAAATCATAAAAAATGTGAAAAAAATTAAATGTGGCCCATTAAGGGATCAACTGTTAAACATTAAAGAATGGTTAGAAGATTTAGAAAAAAAACCCACTGATACTACAGCACTTAGCAAATTACGCCAATGGATCGTTAATAAAAATGTCATAATGCTAAGACAAAAATATTTTAGTGTCTCACATAAATGTAAACACCCTGAAAAGGGTTTTATAAAGATACAAAGAGAATTCGCAAAGCGTGTAGGTGTTAACACTGCTAAATCCTTAGAGAATGTCGATATAAAAACGATCAGCTTAGAGAATAGCTTGGCATTGATGCAAACACTGAAGTCGCAACATGAAAAGTACCGTCAAATTCACATGATTGCGATTGTGAGTGCGATATTGACATTGACGGCGACAGCTCTTTTCCTTTTTCCCCTTGCTCCAATTTCTATTCCTATTATTATTTCTGTTATTTCCCTCATCTGTTATGCCACATATCTTTATCGTCGTGGGTCACTAGAAAAGGTAGGCAAGACAACGGTGCTTGAAAATCTGAAAAATGGTGCAAAACATGCAGCTCAACCTATTGCTGGCATTACTAACACTACATTGGAGAAAGGAACTCAGCTCAAAAAACGCATCAAAAAAGTTTTCCAAAAAATGCACAATCCAAACGTTTATCACCAAGAAAGGAAAATATCAGAAATTGAAAAGGAGGATCCTCAACTCCTTCAATTTCTCGGATAAATGCTTCAAGGGGTTGCCTTGAACTGAAAAATGGTTCAGATCCATTGAGATTTTTTTCGAAAATTGTGAAAGGTGAAAATTCACTAGACTCTTGACAGCAAAAGGAGATGCGACTTATCTTAAGGCCTAAGGAGAAAAAAGATCCTTTAGACGATGATTCCCCAGTTCAAGGCAGGCCTTTAAAACCCCTTAACCCGCATTTTACGCCACCTCTAAAAAACCCACATCCTCTGTTTTTCTGGGACATCCAATAAAACAGAGGATGTGGATTTTTCAATTTTGAGGAAGCATATAGCGAAATGTCTGAATGATTTTATTGATCATACCAAGCCAAGAGCTTGTTTGATATGAAAATTGTTTTAAAATAAAAAACCACCCTGTCCAAAGCAAAGCAAGGCCAAGAAGAGATTTAATCGACATCCCCAAAAAAGCAATTTGAACTTGAGGAGCTAACCGATTTGCAATTCCAAGAAACATCTCTGCCATTAAAATCGCAACAATTGAAGGAGCTCCAAGCTGAATAGCAATAGAGACAATTTTATTCACAAGATTGAATACTGTCTTCCAAAAAACTCCATTGAAATGAAAAAAAATCGGGTTGATAAAACGATCTGCTGGGATGACTTCATAAGAAATTGCAATTCCTTGAAAAAAATGAAAAGGGCCATGAATGCTAAAAAATATGACAATTAAAATATAGTTATAAAAAATTCCAATAGGTGATGCTTGGTTTTGCATGCTTGGGTCTTGTGATTGCATGATCGATGATCCCCTTAAATAATCAATGATAATTCCACTCGATTGAACCATATAAAAAGGAATTGTAACGAAAATGCCAAGAAAAAGACCGATTAAAACCTCTTTGAGAGCATACCCAATAAAAGCCACAGAAAAACTTATACCACCTTCAGCATGAGATATGATGATTGGTAAATAAAAAAGGGTCATAAAAATCGCAATTCCCATACGCACTATCACCGGTGCCGTTTTAGCCCCCAAAAAAGGTGCAAGCGCAATAATTGGACCAATACGCATTAAACCAAGAAGAAAAAAAGTCATCACTTCCATCCAAGGAATATGGGGAAGATTAAATATATAATCAAAAAGAGCCATTAGACTCCTATCCTTTTATGAATTCCAGTGAGAGAAATTAATAAAGATATTTGTTGCAAACTGCATAATTTGCGCACTTAAAAATCCCCCCATTAATATCAAAGTCATAATCACAGCCACAAGCTTAACAGTAAAAGAAAGGGTTTGTTCCTGAATTTGTGTAGCTGCTTGAAAAATCGCAACCGACAGCCCAAGGAACATACTGATAAGGATAGGAGGTCCTGAAAGAATAAGAATCAAAAGAAGTGCTTGATAAGCAAGCTGGTAAATTTCAGTTTGATACATCTTTTAAAGTCATCTATATGTTAAAACAAGTCCCTGAATAATCAAGGTCCATCCATCTGTCATGACAATCAACAATAATTTAAGAGGAAGCGCAATCGTTAAGGGAGAGAGCATCATCATCCCCATTGCAAGCAAAATATTCGAAGTCACTAAATCAATCACAAAAAAAGGAAGATAAATCAAAACACCAATTTCAAACGCTCCTTTAACTTGTGAGGTAATAAAAGCCGGGATTAAAACAATAAAGTCATTTGGAGTTAAATCTTTACGATATTCCTCAGGAAGGCTGCGATAAGCAAGTCGATAGAAATTACTCTGATGAGAAGTCACCATATTACGCTTTAAAAAATTTTGAAGAGGAGCTTTTGATTTATCAATGACATCAACAATATAAGCCGCTGTATTGGCGGTAAAGAGTTCACGAGGAGCTTCTTTCAAGAGAAAGTCTTTTCCTGCATCATACATCGCAACACCTGTTGGAAACATCACATAAATTGTCATTAAGATGGCAATTCCATTTAAAACCTGATTGGGAGGAGCCTGTTGAACTCCAAGAGCACTTCTTACAAGAGAAAGTACAATGACAATTTTTGTATAAGAGGTTAAAAGGAGCACAATAAAAGGCAACAATGCAAGCAGTGTAATCACTGAGAGCATTGTGACAACATTAGGAGTTCCAAAACGACTTGGTTGCATTAAACCACTGACTCCTTGAGATAAAGCTTCTGATGGATTTTCTTCTGAATTATTTTCTTGCTTTGGAAGAATTGAAGCCTTTGCTTCATCGGTTTCCTGAGCTAAAGCAAAATGATGAGAAAAAGTTAATAAAGAAAACAAAAGAAAAAAAATAAAGAAAGATGACTGTTTAAGATATTTGATTGTCATTTGGCTTTAGTGTTTCATAAATGCTTCAAAGGCCGATTCGAGCGCACTCCATTGATTTTGCAAACTCGCATTGATGATACCAGCTTCGGTTTCTATAATACAACCACCTATTTCTACATCATCTCTTTCTTCAATCATAAATGTTTTGACATGCTCTAAAATCGCTTTTAGGTCTTCTTTTTTTTTATCGAGGAGTTCCTTATCTTTTTTATTGACATAAATTTTAATAAAATGATTTTGCACCACTGGCTTTAAACTCTGAAGAACAATATCTACAATGGTCTGAGAATTCAAAGTCATTTCTCTTCCAACAATCTTTTTTGCTGCTTGTAATGCAAGAGGTAAAACAAGAGCCTGTAGCTTTTGTTCCAGAGAAGCAATTTTTTCTTCATAAAGCATAATTTGCTTATTAAACTCTCGAAGCCCCTCATTAAATCCCGCTTCTTTAGCTTTTTTAAGCACTTTTACACATTCTTCTTTGTTTTGTTCTAAATAAAGCTTCACATCTTTTTTGGCATTTTCTAAAACTTCTTGAGCCTCAATCAAAAGGCTAAAAGCTTCTTTCGGCAAAATTTTTTGATTGCCTTTTCGATGAATTTCCCCTGAAAAAATAAGAGAAAAAAACTTACTCATAATGTTTCTCGATTAAAGGAATAAGTTCTATAGTTTGATGAATTAAAGTCTCTTTTGCCTGCTCATGACAAATATCTGCATAATACTTACGCAAAATTCTTGCTCTCCCCGTATCTAAGCGATGCATAAGATGCCAAAGCAACGCAGGAGGAGCCCCAAAAAGAGCCTTAGCAAGCCGATTAAATCCACGCTGATGCAATATTTTTTTGAGGATGTCTTGATTCCCATCCCATTTTTCAAGATTTAATCGTGCAAAAAACACGGGTTCTTTCTTTTTGCTAAGCACTTTGAGATATTCTCTTTCTATAGACGAAAGAGCTCTATACACTTTTTTAATTTGATCTGATTTAACAATTTGCTTTAGCTCAGTTGAAAGATCATGAAGTCCAAGGAAATCTACCAAATATTGCACTTGATTTTTATTTAATCGAAGCAAGGGGCTTAGTGGATAAGAAAAAAGATACTCAAAAGGAAGGAAATCTTTTTCTCCCTTGATTAAACTCTTATAAATCACACCCTGTAAAAAATGTTTTACAGGACCTGTAAGAGCTTCCAAAGATTCTTCTATTTTAAAATAGGCTTTTAATTTCTTACTTTGAAAAGGATTTAACACGGATAAAATGAGTCTCTTATCATTTTCAGAAAAAGGTTCAATAAAAGAAATCAACCATGAATAGTGAATAAGAGAAAGACGTTTTTCTAAAGAAACAAACGCTTCTAAAAAATCCATCGAAAGAGGAGGAAAGCGAAACGTCTCAGCTTTGTAAGACCCATATCCATAACGCTCTAACGCCTGTTTCTCCTCGGGATTACAATTTTCAAGCAAACTCTGATAAGTGATCCAAGTGGCATTATTCATTGAATTTTAAACTAACCTTCATTTGGAGGTTTTTGCTCAGATGCATTTTCCTCAGTTTTTTTTCCAGAAACCCATGGAACAGGACTTTTAAACAAAGATTGAAAAAACCCCCCCCTTTTGAGAAGAGGATAAAATTTCCAAATAAGCCAACCCACCATCAAAGCAAGAATAACTGCAATCGTTGTAATTAAAAAGAAAAGAAAGCGAAAACGCATTGCAGACTCTTTATTCATGACAATTTTCCAAATACTTACATATTCATTGCGAGGACCTGAAAGAGCAACAGGAGAAATTCCTAAGGTAATATCGGTAAAACGAGAGCGATCTGAAACAACTGTCACATCATTGATATCAAGACCTGTCACACTGCCTGAAATGAGCCGCTTGATTTTATTTTCCAAATGGATATTGGGATCATCAATCACTCCTTGATGCTTGACATAAACAGCAGCTGTAATCTTTTTTTTCCCTTCCTGCATCCCTATGCCAGTTTCATCTGGAGGAAAAGAAAGCTGTACACTCGCATCAATCACACCATCAATCATGAGAATCGTATTTGTTAGTTGCTGTCCAAGACCTGCTTGATAACGAATCGTCTCCTCTTTATCCGAAGTCATCAATCCTTGTTTTGCAAATAAATCAAGAAGGTTCGTACCACTTTGCCTTGGAAAGCCATTTTGATTGAGATAAGCGATTGCTTCAATTGTTTGATTTTGAGGAACAAAAATCGAATATTTCACTTCTGTAGTTCCACCTATTTCTCCTCCCGACGAATCTTTTATCTTTTGAGCTACAATTCCTTTACTCTCGAGAAGAACCAAAATAATATTAGCCTCTCTTTCATCAATATGGCCTACAACAGACTGATTTTTTTCACATCCCCCAAGAAGCAAAAGAAAAGCCATAAAAGTTACAAAAAGGAAATAAGACCGTGCATGATTTCTTTTTCGGTTTCCATATCTCATGATAAACAATTCATTTTCCTTATCTTTACTCCACTTTTTATAACACGTTAACGACTTTGCACCAAATTAAAACCCTTCTCTTTCTCCTATTTTTTACCGACTTAAGAAAGAACCTGGGCCAAAACGATTAAAAATATAGTCTTTAACACCTAATAAAGCAGCACGATAATTCTGCAAACATCTCTTTTTTTCTGCAAAATTCTTTTTAGGATATAATATCTGCTCTCCAAAAAGTTGGATCTTTTTAAATAAGTAAAGCTTGCAAAGACGACACACTTCACAAAAAAAGATCTTAGAAAAAAGAAAATATCTTTCTTTTCTTTTGCAATTCAATTTAATCCAAAGAAGACGATTACGCCACCAGAAATAAGTGGTACTTACTTTTTGTCTATTAAAAGAGGCTGAAACCTTATGCCAGAGTTTTGCCTCTGGACAAAAATAAGAAACATAACCGGCTCGTTTAGCACGAAAACACCAGTCACTTTCTTCCCAAAATAGAAAAAATCGGGGATCAAATCCTCCGATTTTTTGAAAAACCTCTGCCTTGGCAAAAAGAGCGCAACCACACACATAATCTAAGGGTCGAAGACAATTCCATTTTTCTTCTCCATCACGCAAGCCAATAAGATCGAATTGCCCTTTCCTAGGGTTCCACATTCCTCCTAGATGGTCAAGCTTTTTTGGATGATCATAAAGATGTGGTTTAGCTCCTAAAATGGCAATGTTAGGGTTTTTTTCTATTGTTTCTAAAAAAGCCTCCAAAAAATTAGGAGCTACAATGGTATCATTATTTAAAATCAAAATAAAAGAGGCTTCTTTTCTTAAGGCATAATGAATCCCAACATTATTGCCCTCAGCATAGCCTAGATTTTTCTTGTTTTCAATCCAAGTGACCTGTGGAAATTTCTTTCTCACTGCCTCTTTAGAACCATCAGCTGATCCATTATCAACAATGATAAGATGATGAGAGGTTATCACTTTTTGCAAGCTCTCAATACATTCAACTGTGTCTTGTTTTCCATTCCAATTAAGAAGAATAATAAATATCGACATGCATCAAAAACACATTTTTTTCACGCAAATTGCATGTAAGACTTCTATGAAAAGGTCCAGATTATTGGTGCATAAGGAATAGCTAAAGTGTTAATTTTAGGCAGATTTTCATAAAAGCCTTGCATGCAACTTACATTTTTTTAACCCTAAATTCTCCCTATTTTCACACCAACTATCTTTTAGAATTTTTGAAACCTAACTCTGGAAATCGTACCAATCTTTCTTTATTTCCTCAATTTTTTAAATCCAAATCGTTTAACTTCTATTCCTGCTCTAGGTGTGGGACATCTCTTGAGGAAAGAACTTGCTGAAAAAGCAGGGACTGAACCTCCTGGATGAGCAAATAAATTTGGCGTTAGCCCCCATTTCGCATGCTCTGTTTCTCTGGGATACCCCATATACTTTTTTAGGTTAAGCTGCAAAATTCATCCACTCGAGAATTTCTTGGCATTTCTGAAAACACTCGTGCAGCGCTTTTTCCAGGGGTGGCGTAAAATGCGACTTAAAGCTAACACCCACTAAATGTGATTTCTTGTGAACCTTACGCTCCAAAAAAATAGCTCTTTTTTGATGCTGTATCACCATGAAACTCTTTGCCTTGAAAAAGCTGGAATCGAAAAATCTTGTGATTTTGACAGGCAGCCAAAGGGAAACTATCGATAATAAAAGGCCTGCTTTGAACTGGAGAATCATCGTCTAAAGGATCTTTTCTCCTTAGGCCTTAAGATAAGTCGCACATCCTTATGTTACGACTTTAGTGACTTATAGATAACTCAGAGCGGTAGCCCGGTACGAAGCTCCTGGTCTGTTATGTGCTTTCTGATAAATCTTTTAAGAGTCGTGTGACAAATATTATCAAAAAAACGATTGATATCCATTTTTAGAACATAGCAGGGTTTTGTTCCATTTGCGCTGACTTTTCTCAACGCTCGCTCAAGGGCGCTGACTCCCTTATGAGTCCCCTTCCCTAAACGGCAGGAAAAAGACTGGAATATAAATCTTTTGTCAAAGATACCTACCAGCTCGTTATAAACGACCTGATGGACAAGTCGGTCTCGAACTGATGCTTTGCTAATATGGCGCCTCTTTAGGATCAAAAACATGGAAATGTTGATAGACTCTATGGGAATAGCTCCCCTTTTTAAGTTTCTCACTCAGATCAAAGATGTTGTCTTCTAGGTATCTTTCAAAAACTTGAATGTCTTTTCTTTTATATCTCTTAAACTGTTCCCAGCATTGAAACAAATTAGGAATCGAAATCAATTGTTCAAAAGAGTGGGCCAAGACTGTCATGAACCAAAAACGCTCCGTTTTAGATATTCCTCTTTTTCAAAAGGTTTATGATCCTTATAAACTTCTTCACCTCTATCAAGATAAAATCCCCAAGTCAAAGCGGTATACTCTCTGGCAAAAGTGCGAAACAGCAGCACTAGATCTTTTAGAAATCTTGATTGCAACAAGCCATCTGTCTGGAGAAAAGCATTTAGCCTCTTTGAGGTTGATGAGCCAAAAGCTGGACCTTCTCAAGGTGCTGATCCGTTTAGCTAAGGAGACACGTACAATCGACTTAAAAAAATATGTGATCATTGAAGCGCCCCTTCAAGAAATTGGAAAAATGACAGGTGGCTGGATGAAGTTCGCCTCCCGCTAGGCATTTTAAAAACTAAAAATCCCCAGCGGGAAAAGATATAGAATTTCCGCAGACCCCCAACGCCGTTTTTTCTTACTGATAAAACCATAAGTTTATATTCTTTTTATTTTTTTAAATATTTATTGGGTATTAGAATGTGGACAGTAGAAGCCCCTTTAACCTTT
>JANQJX010000028.1 GCA_028281425.1 Simkania sp. | reverse complement strand
TCTGCTTTGCGTGGAATCCATTGAACAGCAGCAAAAAGGCGCCTGAGAGCTCTAGATCCTCCACCTGAAGGAAGAGGTTTTGCGCTCTATTTTTGATAAGTTTATCATCTCATTTAAAAGAATTGATTGAGGGCCCCAGTAAAACAAAGCCTCCCGATTTTTTAGAGGTCGCATAAAATGTGAGTTAGTGAATATATTTGTGGAAAAATAGGGAAAACATCCCTTAACATTTAAAGAAAAAATCAACTCTTAATCTTATGGAGCTATAGAGGCTAAAGTTAAAAAGTTTGATAAAATTCAAGTGCCGATGTGGTGGAATGGTAGACACGGTAGATTCAAAATCTGCTCTTAGCAATAAGGTGCTGGTTCGAGTCCAGTCATCGGCAATCTTTGAAAGTGAACTCTGTAGTGGAACTGCAATTAAGACCTCCAAAGCTTCATTGAAGGGAATTCAGCCACATGAAATTATCTTCTTTGTTTAATTATGCAGCTTTTTTCTTTGATTTTGATGGACTTCTTGTCAATACAGAACACATTCACTTTAAAGCTTACAAAAAAACTTTTACTCACTATGGCCTTTCTTTTATTTGGGATTTTCCTTCTTTTTGCTCCATTGCTCATAAAAGTTCAGAAGGTCTTCGCCTTGCAATTATGAAACATGCTCCTGATCTGATCCAAGAAAAGGGTTGGGAAACATTTTATCATGAGAAAAAAAAAACCTATCAAGCTCTTCTTGAAACAACTGCGCTTTCCCTCATGCCTGGGGCAAAAAAAATGATTGAGCTCGTAGAAGAGACAAAAAAACCTTTTTGCGTTGTTACCCATTCACCAAAAGAACACGTTGAAAAAATTAAAAAATATTTGCCTTTTTTAGAAAAAATTCCCCTTTGGATCACTCGTGAAGATTACTTAAAGCCCAAACCTGCCCCTGATGGTTATCTTAAAGCCATCCAGTTAATTCAAGTCAAAGGAAAAAAAATTGGCTTTGAAGATTCTTTAAGAGGAATTCAAGCTCTTCAAAGGGCAAAAATTGATCCTATTTTAATTTGCTCTTCTGATCACCCTCAAATGAAAAAAGCAAGAGAAGAAAAACTCTCTTACTTTAAATCTTTTGATGCCTTACTGGATATAGAATAGCTTTCTAACTTGTTTCTGAGTGTACGAACACTAATGCCTAGTTCACTTGCTGTTTTTTTTCGTTGACCTCCATAAGCTTTGAGTGTCATTAAAATATGGTGCTTTTCCATCTCTTTGAGACTCATTCCCAGCGTTTGTTTTTCTTTCTTTAATTTTTTTGTTTCGTCAAAAAAGAGATGCTCAACATCAATGAGATCAAAATCTGCAATAGCAACGCCATATTCAATAGCATTTCGCAATTGACGAATATTTCCCGGCCAATGATATGTCACGAGTTTTGCTTTAGCAGATGGAGAAAACATCTTAAGGGAAAGTTGATTTTTTTGACAGTTCTCTTCAAGAAAGAGATGAGCAAGCGGAAGAATATCTTCTTTTCGTTCTCTTAAAGGAGGAAGGTAAACGGGAATGACATTGAGTCTATAATAAAGATCTTCACGAAACTCTTGGTTTTCAACAGCTTCTTTCATATTCCGATTTGAAGTAGAAATTAAACGAACATCAATAGGAATGGGCTCTGCTGCTCCAACTCTTTCGAATTCTTGCTCTTGAATCACACGCAAAAGTTTCACTTGTAAGGAGGCAGGAATCTCCGAAATCTCATCAAGTAAAAGGCTTCCTTTGTTTGCCAATTCAAAACGCCCAATACGTTTGGTATGAGCTCCCGTAAAAGCCCCTTTTTCATGTCCAAAAAATTCCGATTCGACTAAGGTATCTGGAAGCGCAGCACAATTGACTCGAATAAAAGGGAAAAAAGAGCGTTTTGAAAGAGAATGGATCATATTAGCAATGACTTCTTTCCCCGTTCCCGATTCTCCACAAATAAAAATATTTGAATGACTTTTTGCGATCTTCTCAACACGTTTCAAAAGTTTTTTCATGAGTGGACTTTCCGCAATCACTAAGTGGTTAAAAATTTTGTTTCCTTTAATTTTTGGCCAAATCTCTTCTAAGTCCTCTTCTTCAAAAGGCTTGTTTAAAACAGCATCCACCCCCTCTTCTTTGCTTTGTTTCCTTTCCTTTAAATAAACAAGTGGAATTTTTAGAGGAAAATATCGACTTCTTTTAATCGTT
>JANQJX010000226.1 GCA_028281425.1 Simkania sp. | reverse complement strand
CTCACGTGATTTTTCCTTATCATCGTCTCCTTGATCAGCTCGCTGAAAAAGAAAAAGGAGATTTGGCAATTGGAACGACAGGCTGTGGTATTGGTCCTTGTTATAGCGATAAAATTGAGCGTTTGGGGATTCGTATGGGGGAATTTATCAATCCAACGATTTTAAAAAAAAAATTAAAAGCTATTTTGCCTATTAAAAATCGTCTTTTGGAAAAAGTTTATCTTCATAAGTCTATTTCATTTGATTTAGTCTATAGCAATTATTTGAAATATGCAAAAAAATTAAAAGCCTTTGTAAAGCCTATTGAACAAAAGCTTTTTAATGCTCTTCATGAAGAGAAAAAAATTCTTTTTGAAGGAGCTCAAGGAGCACTTTTGGATATCGATTATGGAACTTACCCCTACGTGACTTCTTCTCATACAACAAGTGGAGGAGCTCTCATTGGGTCTGGGGTTGGTCCAAAAAATATTTGTCAAATCATAGGAGTGATGAAAGTTTATACAAGTCGAGTAGGAAATGGACCTTTCCCAACAGAATTTGATCAGCATCAATCTTTTATCGATCCTATAGAAGCCAAAGAATTTGGAACAACAACAGGAAGACAAAGACGCCTTGGGTGGTTTGATGCAGTTCTTGTTTCTCATGCAATTCGACTCAATGGAATCAATTCTATTGCCCTAACGAGACTGGATATTTTAGATCATCTGCCGAAAATCCGTATTTGTAGGGGGTATCATATCGACCATAAGGAAATTGATTATCCCCCATTAAATTGGGAAGATCTTAAAAGGGTCGAGCCCATTTATGAAGAATGTGAGGGATGGGAAGTCAGCACAAAAGAGATAAAGTGCTTAGAAGAATTGCCAAAAAATAGCAGACGTTTTTTAAATCAATTAGAATCCTTACTTAAAGTTCCGATCGATATCGTATCATATGGACCAGAAAGAGAAAAAACATGGCGACGGAAGAATTTTTTTTAAACACATTGCCAGAAAATAAAAAAATGAAAAATGCGCTTTTTCAAGAAGAGTTTGCTCAGATTGATTCTCAGCGTATTCCAAAGCATGTTGCCATTATTATGGATGGAAACAGAAGATGGGCCGCTAAGAGAAATCAGCCGATAGAGGTAGGGTATTGGAGAGGTGCAGAAACTCTCGATGAGGTGGTGCGTGCTGCTGTCCAAATCGGAATTAAAGCTCTAACGGTTTATACTTTTTCCACGGAAAATTGGAAACGTCCTCAAAATGAGATCAAAGCTTTGATGCAGCTTTTGAAAAACTATCTCGTCAGTAAAAGAGAGGCCCTGGTTAGAGAAGGGGTTTGCTTGCATGCAATTGGTGACCTTTCTAAAATTCCCAAAGAGATAAGAAAAACTTTAAAAGAAACAAGTAAAATCACAAGCCTTGGAAATAAAATTGATCTTATTTTAGCCCTCAATTATGGAGGACGTGATGATATCAGACGTGCTTTTTTGCATCTTTTTGATGCCACACAAAAAGGAGAATTACGTCGAGAAGAGATTACAGAAGAGCTCATTAGCAACCATCTCGATACAGCTAAATGGGGAGATCCTGATATTTTAATACGTCCAAGTGGAGATAGTCGTATTAGCAATTTTTTGATTTGGCAAATTTCTTATAGTGAAATTTATTATACCGATATTCTTTGGCCTGATTTTTCTAAAAAGGATTTATTAAGTGCTGTGATAGAATTTCAAAAGCGGCAACGTAGGTTTGGATTATAAAGGGGAATATGCGTTTTCAAGATCTAACAAAAAGACTTGCTTTTTCTTTGATGAGTCTTTTTCTTATTGTAGCTATTTTAATTCTTGCTTATTTGCCTTGGATGCAATATTTCATTTGCTTTCTAGTTGCTGTCATTGGGGCGATAGGAATATGGGAATATGCCAAACTCACAAGAATCAATGAGAAGCAAGGCTATGTTGCTTTGCTTATTTTTCTTGGGGCTTTATTGATATTTTCTTTTTTTATATCAACAGAAAACCCTGCTTTTTTACTTTTACCTCTTCTTTTTTTGTTTATCTCGATGATTTCTCTCTTTATTTATCACTTTAATAAAATTGAAAGGTCATCCCGCTTCATTGCAATGGGATTTTTTAGCCTTTTTTATATTGCTCTTCCCCTTGGACTTCTCTTAAAAATACTCTATATGCCTTTTTCTTCTCATGTAGGGCGTATTTGGATTATCTATCTGCTTGTTGTGACAAAAATAACAGATATTGGAGCCTATTTTGGAGGACGGCTTATTGGGAATAAGAAACTTGCGGTCTATATTAGTCCCAAAAAAACGATTGCGGGAGCAATTATTGGTTTTTTATCAGCGATTTGCTTGAGCTTCATTTTTTACCGATTCGCGTTTTTAATAGAGGGGTTTCACTTAACCTTTATCCAAAGTATTTGGCTTGGAGTTCTTTTAGGTATTTTAGGGCAAACAGGTGATTTGGCTGAATCGCTGATTAAAAGGGATGCAGATGTTAAGGATAGCAATTGCCTTCCTGGGCTCGGAGGAATTCTTGACATGCTCGATTCTCTTTTTTTTACAATTTTTGTCATCTATTTTTTTCTCTATCTTATGATTTAGGAGCTTTAACTGAAGATGATTGTGACCATTGATGGACCAGCAGGAACAGGAAAATCGACAGTTGCTAAAAAACTTGCTGAGGTTCTTGGATTTAGTTATTTCGATACAGGGGCTCTTTACCGTGCACTTTGTTTTAAAATCTTAGAGGAAAAAATCGATTTATCCGATAAAAAAAGCTTTGCTCAAATTCTGGAAACCTTTGTGTTTCAAATTAGAATACAAGAAGGTCAAGAACACTATTTCGTTGGTGAAATGGATGTCACAAAAGCCATCCGCTCTCCTCAAGTCACACAGATTGTCTCAAAAATTTCTGCAATGAAAATTGTTCGTGATGCGATGTATCCTTTTCAAAAAGAATTTGCTCAAACAGGGAATAGTGTTTTTGAAGGAAGAGATATGGGAACGAAAATTTTTCCAAAAGCCGATTTTAAATTCTTTTTAACAGCGCGCATTGAAGTACGCGCTAAACGGCGCTTTAAAGAGTTACAGGAAACATTGAATCAAAAAAACTCCACCTTTGCCTATGAAAACATTTTGAAAGAGATCAAAGAAAGAGATGCATTCGACTCTCAAAGAGCTGCTTCTCCTTTGAAACAGGCAGCTGATGCTTGCTTTGTAGATACATCTGATTTATCGATTGAAGAGGTTGTAAGTCTTTTGATACACCATATAAAAACAAAAAAATGAAAAAATCATTGCTCTACGCTATCATCATTCAAATGACGAGAATCATTTTTAAGCTCTTTTACCATTTACGTATCTATGGGATAGAGCATTATATAGAAGGAGGAGCCATTATTGCACCCAATCATGTCTCTCATCTTGATGCTCCTATTGTCGCTATTTCTTGTCTTGATCAGATTCATTTTTTAGCGAGAAAATCTCTTTTTCGGCCTTTATTTGGGCGTTTTATTAAGGCCTTAAATACACATCCTGTGCAAGGACATATGAGCAATTTAAGTTCGATAAAAATGGTCTGTCGATTGCTAAAGGAGGGATATAAAATTCTTATTTTTCCTGAAGGCACTCGTTCGGATAAAGATAAAATTGGAAAGATTAAGCCAGGCATTGGAATGCTCATTGCAAAAAGTCAGTCGGTGATTTTACCTGTTTATATTCATGGAACTTATCATATTTGGAATCGCAAACGAAAAATTCCCCGTTGTTTTGGAAAGACAGCTGTGATATTTGGTTCACCTATTTATTGGAAAGACTATATGAATATGGATCAAAAAGAGGCTAAACAGCTTGTTACAAGTGAACTGAATCGTTCTTTGGGGGATTTGCGAAAGTGGTATGAAAAAGGCGCTAAAGGCATTCCTCCTTAGCCTACCGTTTGCTGCCTCTCTTATGAAGAACGTGTGCATAAGAAATGTATTTTCTTTATTTATACCCCAAGTTGCGACCAATTCGCACCATCGATTTGTAGAAATGAGGTAGATAAGAGGTAAGCGCCGAGCAAAGGTGCGTGCATCTTAGCAAAGGGGCCTGCCTTGAACTGGAAAATTGTTCGGATCCCTTGAGATTTTTTTCGAAAATTGTGAAAGGTGCAAATGCACTATACCCTTGAGAGCAAAAGGAGATGTGATTTTCTCAAGTCTAAGGAGAAAAGATCCTTTAGACAATGCCTCGTAGGTTGCTTAAAAGCTCTCACTGCAGCTATCCCTTGTTTTGCGTAAGATGAGTGATTCATTTTGGAGGCAAAATTGTCACATGTGATTTTGTTGCAACATTTGAAAGGCTAATAAAATCTTTATCAAAAATAGAGCGCAAAACCTCTTCCTTCAGGTAGAGGATATAAAGCTCTCAGGCGCCTTTTTGCTGCTGTTCAATGGATTCCACGCAAAGCAGACAAGTAACGCCCCTCCTACAGAGCCGGCAAAGTCGCCCTGACTCCAAAGAACTTTTTTCCAGTAAATTTTAGAGAAAGACTCTGTATAGTCAAGCCTTCACTTTCTACTTAAGCCCCCCTTTAAGTTGTTGACTAGCCCAACTTTCGCAAAATTTAACTTAAGTCACTAAAAATGAACGTTCCACTTTCCAAAGACACTACAAAATCGATTGGGATTTTTGTGGGAATTT
>JANQJX010000221.1 GCA_028281425.1 Simkania sp. | reverse complement strand
GGAATTACACCTATATTCTCCAAGATAAAAATGGCCAAATTGCCCCAACAATATCGATTTCAGCAGGGCTTGACTATCCCGCTGTTGGTCCTCATCATGCCCATCTTTTTGAAGAAAAGCGTGCTCAATATGTTTCAGCGACAGATGAAGAGGCGCTTTTTGCTTTTAAGCTTCTCTCTAAAACAGAAGGAATTATTCCTGCCCTTGAATGTGCTCATGCGCTTTCTCATTTTATTAAAATAGGAAAAACCCTTCCCAAAGAAACTCTTGTTCTTCTCAATCTTTCAGGTCGGGGAGATAAAGACTTGCCCTATCTTTTTTCTCATCATATGGAGATGTTATGAGTCGAATCCAAGGACTTTTTAAGCAAAAAAAACCCTTTATTGGATATTTAACAGCAGGAGATGGGGGTCTTAAGCAGACAGAAGAAATGGCCTTTGCCCTTATCGAAGGAGGAGTCGATCTTCTTGAACTTGGAATCCCTTTTTCAGATCCTATTGCTGATGGTCCTGTAATTCAAAGGGCTTCTGAAAGGGCCTTAAAAGAAAAAACAACCCCTTTTCAAATCCTTGATCTTGTTTTTTCTCTTAGAAAAAAGGTAGAAACTCCAATCGTTCTTATGACTTACTATAATCCTATTTTTATTTTGGGATTTTCTTTTTTAAAAAAGGCAAAAGAAGTGGGGGTGGATGGACTGATTGTTGTTGACCTTCCTCCAGAAGAAGCTAAGCCTTATTTGGACCAAATGAAAACATTAAATCTCGATACGATTTTTATCATTGCTCCTTCAACTCCACCCCACCGTATTTTGTCTATTTGCAAAGTGACAACAGGTTTTATCTATTATGCTTGTCGCAAGGGAACAACTGGAATCAAAAAAGATCTGCCAGAGGATTTAGCCGATAAGGTAAGCTCTATTCGCCAAAAAAGTTCTCTTCCTATTGCTGTTGGATTTGGAGTCTCATCACAAGACGGGGCAAGAGAAATTTTAAAAATAGCAGATGGGTTTATTGTAGGATCTCTTATCACTCAAGCAATTTCGGAAGGAAAAAAAAAGATGGAAATCAAAGCTCTTATAGCTTCTTTAAATGCTTCTAAGGGGTAGTTTATGATACTTATCATCAAAAAAAGCGCCTCAAAGGAAGACTTAAATGAGCTCATTGAAAAACTGAAATGGATGGGTTTCGATGCCCATCCTTCTGGAGAAAAAGGGCATTATACGATTGCTATCATTAAAGGTATTGATGCCTCTATCGATATTCAAGCGTTTGAAAACTTGCCTTTTGTCGAAAAAGTTGCCGAATTTCAACATCCTTTTAAACTCGCAGCAAGAGAATTTAAAAAAGAGAAAACTCATATTTCTATTAAAAATATTACCATTGGAGGAAAGAAGCTTGCGATCATGGCAGGACCTTGTTCGATTGAATCAAAAGAGCAAATTATGGAAAGTGCTGCTTTTATTGCTAGTGAAGGGGTGACTATTTTACGTGGGGGCGCCTTTAAGCCACGCACCTCTCCCTATTCTTTTCAAGGTCTTGAGGAAAAGGGATTGAAACATATGAAAGAAGCAGCAGAAAAATATCATTTATTAACCATTTCCGAAGTGATGGATGGGGAACAAATCTCTATCATGGAACAGTATGTCGATATTTTGCAAATTGGAGCACGTAATATGCAAAATTTTACACTTCTTAAAAAAGTAGGGAAATCAAAATGCGCTGTTTTTCTCAAAAGAGGGCTTTCTGCGACTTATAAAGACCTGCTCATGTCAGCCGAATATATTCTTGATCAGGGAAATCATCAGGTTATTCTTTGTGAACGAGGCATTCGAACATTTGAAACCTACAGTCGTAATACTCTTGATCTTGCAGCTGTTGCCATTTTATCTGATCTTTCTCATCTTCCAATCATTGTAGATCCAAGCCATGGAACGGGAATTAGAAAAATGGTCATGCCTATGGCTCTAGCTGGGGTTGCAGCAGGAGCTGATGGGTTGATGATCGAGATTCATCCCAATCCTGATCAGGCTGTTTCAGACAAAAAGCAAACCATTGATTTTAAAGTTTTTAGTGAAATTATGGAAAAGCTTCGCACGATAGGACCTGCTATTGAAAGAGAAGTTCCATCAAAAATTTAAAAAAATATATAATTTCAAATTATGAAAAAGTGTTGGCGAGTCCATAAATTCCATTATATACGAACTTAAATGCCCAATTGTCTAAGGTGTGTCTTACACGTTCTATCCTAGCAGCACTTTCTTTTAACTGATGAGCTACGTTTACAATCTTATTCTTTGTCTCTTGATTTTGTATGGTCGTTTGCATCGAGTCAACTGTATTTGCTGCTTTTATAAGAATTTTTTGCACCACATTCACTTTGCTTTTAAGCTTTTCTAGTGAAAAAGAAGGATCGGCTAGTGTGTTTAAATGTCCATTGACACTGTGTATTTTGGAAGTCATATCTAAAATCGTTTCTAAAGCTTCTCCTATAAGGGGGTGAAGTGCTTTTTGCTTTGATTGTAAAAGATAATCCTCAATTAAGGTCAATAAATCATCTGCTGCTTGAATTTTTTCTCTAAAAGAGGTCTCAGAAGAGTGAAGACACTTCACTTTTTTGTGAATCTTATCGACAGCTTCTAAAGAGGTTAAAAGGGGCTTTGATTTTTTCTTTATTTGACCTAAAGCGTTATCTCCTATCTGATGTCCTATTTCAATTCCTTCTGTAAGATCTATGTTGAATAAACCTTTTAAATTTTCTGCTTTTTGATGAAGAGATTGCGCAAGAGAGGAGCTATATCGATCAAGTTCTTTAACTACAACTTCTTGAATAGAGTTGATTTGCGTTTTCAAAAGTGATTGAATCTCTTGAACATTTTGATCTAAATCATTGGAATCTTTTGTTTCAAGATTTTGTATTTGCTCTAATATCTTTTTTACAAGAGAAAGCTTATCTAAGAGAGTTAGATTTTTAGAAGAAAGCTCTGTGAGAGTTTTATGAATTGAAGTGAACTTGTTTTTTAAATTTGATATTAAGGCATTCTTTTCTACATTTTTTTTAGCATGGCTTATCTCTTCTAAAATATGGCCCGTTGAATTCAAAATATAAGGGCTTAAAGTCAGCAATGCCTTTCCTATTTTGGATGCTATGTTTAAACCACAAAGAACATCTTGAATCTGATCATTTGCTTTTAAGAGCTGAATCTCTAGTTCAAACTTTTCTTGGCTCTCTTTGGAGGTTATAGATTCTGAAATTGTGACCATCTTTTCTACTAAAGGATGAAGCTTTTTAAGTTCTTTTTGAACAAAAGAGGTCATTTGTTTAAGCTCTCCCATATTAGGAAGCTCTAAAGCATTGACTTGTTTCAAAAGCTCTTCTGTCCATTTGATTTTCTCAAGCGTTGTTTGTTGTTCTTCTCTTTTTCGAAGATGGATTTTTATTTTTTGAATTTTTTCACGAGAAGCTTTAAACCTTGAATGTTCTTTGATTTTTTTAAGATTGCTTGCATTTTGGAGCTGGGTTTCGATTTGTATAGCTATTTTTTCATGAAA
>JANQJX010000211.1 GCA_028281425.1 Simkania sp. | reverse complement strand
TTTCCACGCATATTCAAAATCATAAGCAGTTAAAGAATCCCCATTTGACCATTTTGTAGGACGCAAGTAAAAAGTATAGGTCAAGCCATCTTCTGAAATGGTATACCTCTCAGCAACACCTGGTATAATCTCATCTTGCTTTCCCATTTTCATCAATCCCTCAAAAAGCATAGAAATGATTAAACAAGAAGGTTGCTCACATCCAATTCTAGGGTGCAAAGAACGCACAGGAAATTGGAGTCCTATTTTAAGAATTCGATGATTCTTTTGAGATGGCACAAGGTGAACATCTTTTTTTTGACATCCCAAAAAACAAATTAAAAAACTCAGCAACGCTAAAAATACTATTTTCATAATTTTTTATTCCCAATTCAAAACTTATCTTACGTAAAACAAGATGCAAGCGCACTGAATCTTTTGAATCTCTCATTGTCCCTAATCCTGAAAGGACTTTCATAGTTAGAGCTTTTTAAGATCATAGCACTAAAACACTCCTTTAAGGGTATCATGATTTTTTTTAAATTTCAACACTATTTCAATGGGATGATAGATGATAAAGCACACACATCAAGAAACAAAAGTAGTTTGAGAAAAATCAAAATTGCCATTTTGAGCAAAGGCTTTTGGAATGGTTAAATGGGGATTTTTGATAAAAGCGTTGCCATCATAGCAAAGAGGAATCACAGGAACTTCTCGAGTAAGAATTTCTTCAGCATCAGCAAGGTACTGCATTCTTTGCTTTGGATTAAGTTCTCGATTGGATAAATTCAAAAGATGCTTAAATTTAGGGTTTTCCCATCTCGAAAAATTGATTTTTTCGTCAGCATTTTTAAAAGTTCCCAACGTATAAATAGGATCATTGATCCAAGTATACCATTTGAGCATCCCAATTTGGAAACTTCCTTCGATCATATGATCAAAAAAATCACTCCATGGATAACAAATAATCTCAAAACGGATCCCAAGCACTTCTTTCCATTGACGTGCAATCACCTCCACAACTTTTGTACGTAATTGATTCTTATTGCTATAACTCAGACGGATTACAGGCATATTTTCTTTTTTAATTTGCAATTCTTTTAAAGCTTTTTTGAAAAAAATCTTTGCCTGTTTTCTATCTTCTTTAATCAAACAATCTGAATCACAATGCTGTGTAATGTCTTTTGAAAGAATTGTGAAGGCAGGTCCTTGAGCTAGTTTATAGATCGATAAAATTTCACTTCTATCTATTGCAAAAGCAAGGGCTTTGCGTAAGTTTAAATTAAAAAAAGGATACTGTCTTGTATTGATACAGATCCAAAAGAGCTTCTTTGAAGGAAGAATTAAGATTTTTTCTTGATCTAGCTCATGATAGTTTCCATCAAAAGGATGAAAAGGCATTCCAAGATAGTCGATTTCACCTTTGTTAAACATATCAAAACAAGCTCGAGGAGCTGCCTTGTTGATAATGATTTGGTCAATATGAACTTGGGATGCATCCCAATACTTTTGATTTTTTTCCATTTCATAGGTGTAAATCGGGCGAGTTTTTTTCATACGAAAGGGTCCATTCCCCACAAAACAATGATCTTTTTGCATAAACCAATTGGGATGCATTTGGTCAATCCTATGGTTGATCGGAGAATAAAGTGCATTGGCTGTGAGCTCAAGAAAGTAAGGAGCTTGATATTCCAAATCCACGCAAAGAGTTTTATCATCTAAAGCCTTTACTCCAATTTTTTCAATATCTATTTTCCCTTTTTTTGCTTTTTTGGCATTTAAAATCGGATAAAATAAAAAAGCAAAAGGGGTTGGAAAATTAGGAGATAAAATCTTTTTCCATGCATATTCAAAATCATAAGCAACAAGAGGAGAACCATCCGACCACATCGTCTTACGGAGTTTAAAAGTATATTTCAATTGATCTTCTGATCTAACATAAGACTTAGCAATAGCAAAGCTTAGCTTTCCTTCGCAATCAACACGCATAAGGCCATCAAAAAGCATCTTAATCAAAGGCCTTGTATCTTGTCCTCCTCCACGCCGAGGATCTAAACAAATAGGAAAAATGGTCGCAATACGCAAGGTTTTAGTTGTTTTTCTCTTCTCTTCCCAATCTTTAAGAAGATGAAATAAAATTTCTTGAAATTGCTTTCTTAATTTTTTATCATTAACAAAAAAATAGTAACCCAGAAAATAGATCCCTTCAAAAAAGAGAGAAGAAGAGACCAAAAAATTTCCATACATCCCCTTCTTTTTCAAATGTTTTTCAATGCTGTTTCTAAAAGTCCCGTCTCGGCTGCAGATCATTACAAAAAGTCCCTTTTCATCTGCCTTCACTGCAAGGTCATATCCTCTTGCATTCAAATGAGACTCCTTTTGAATTTGAATTAAAAAAAGTTCAAAGAAAAAACTAAGGGCATTAAGAGAAATTGTTGCTTGAGCTTCAATAGGATTTAGAGAATAAAAAAAATTCTCCAAGAACTCTTGATTTTTTTGAGGGACATCACAAAAAAGACGCTTAAACTGAATCAATAGTTCTTGCTGTTTGAGAATCATCCCTCCATTGTAGTCTCGAATTTCTCCCAGATAAAGGTTGAGGAAAGAGACGACTTTTTGTCTGGCAAGAAAAACATTTACAGAAAAATCCATACGTAAAAAAATAGGTAGCTTGACGATTTGAATCCTAAAAACATTGGCTTCAACGGGATGTTCCTTGTCTAAATATCTAACATTTTGAATGCGATCGGGAATAAATTGAATTTTATCATCCCTCTTTTTTAAAGCCATCTCGATCGATGAAGCTTTTTTATCCTTAACACGCAAAAGAACAACTGTAAAAATCAAATCTTCCTGAGAATGTTGATCAAAAGAGATCATCATCTGAGGGAGATCTTGAATTGTCTTAATCTGTTCACTTAAAATCAAAATATTGCGCATCACTTCTTCTTCATTGCGTACAACAAAAAGAGATGGAACCAAATGCTCAATACACCCTTTGAAATCTTCACCTAAGTTTTTGCGTAAAACAGATATTTCATGAAGAGAAAATAAAGAACCATCTTCTTTTTCAACTTCAACATAACAAGTTACAATAGGATTTTGAGAAGGTTGAAAACGGTAAAAAGAATGAGAAACAATTCGCATGTAAGGGAAAAATTTTTTCAAAGAAAGTAAAATATGTTTCTCTTCAAAAAATTCAAATTTATGGAAAAAATTAAATCCAATCATCAAACCCAAAATGGGTTTTTCTCCAAAAGGAAATATCAGCTTCCTATGTAGAACACGCACAACCATATGTCTTTTTTCAGAAAACATGCGTAAATTTTTCTCAAGTCGTATCCGAATTAAATAGAGGGTGATAAGCACACGTGTTAGATGAGTAGAGGAACGTTGTTGAATAAAATCTTGGGGAAGGTAAGCCTGAGCAAAAGCAAAACGGTGAAGAATTTTTTCATCAAAATCATCGGGAAAACGTTTGATAAGGCGCAGTAAAGCATCTCGGATAAAACACATTTTTTGATCTAAAGGAAGTGTTTTCGCTTCTAAAATAGAACGTGCACAACTTGTCGATTCCACTCCCCTTAAAATTTCCTTCTTTAATAACGGCATATTTTTTTTGATCAAATTCACTTGTTTTGATGTTTCGACTAAAACTTTTGCACAGGCAACAAAAAAGGGCTGCTTCAAATAATGAACAAAATAAATCACCATATGATCAAAAGAAACAATCGTTGTTTCCTCATAAGGAATCAGCCATCTTTTGATCATTTCATAGATAAAAGCTTCGGTTGAAAAATGGGTCATGGGTTTTAAGAAAAAAAAGATTTCAAAAACAGTGGGAACCGTTTCAAGATTCTTCCAATCCATAAGAGGAAGAGAGCCATAGAGCCACTTTTTGAGCCCTTTAGCATCCTTAAAAGGAAAGGGGAAAGGAAGCAAATGACCTAAAATCTTTTTAATTTTCTCTAAGTGCTCTTGAATTCCAGGGCAACAATCATAAAGAGAAAAAAGAGGACGAATCTCTAAATCCTGAAATGATTTGATTTTGAAAGGTTTTATCGTCTCCATTTTTCACCTTTTAAAATTCTTAAAATTGGACAGAGGCTTTCCTATTTCTCATAAGACGTCTTTAAAAGCTCATAATAAATAGGAGGGAGGTTAAATGAATTTGAAATTAATGAAAAGATAAAGCTTATTTCGACTTTGATCCCTGATGCCGAGTAGACCGAGGGAATTTCACCCTCAGTCCCTCACAGGTAGGGTCAAGAAATGGCGCGCGCATCTGTTGACCACGTTTCCATCTCCTGCCTCGTCAAACCGGACTTGTGGATTTCCCACATCCGGCTTT
>JANQJX010000189.1 GCA_028281425.1 Simkania sp. | reverse complement strand
TCATCTTAGAGTTCCTGGGCAACCCGATTTTAAGCAAATACAAATCTACGAGCTTTTGCAAATGAACTATCGTCAATTGCCAAAACGTTCCCTAAGCTTCAATCAGGCTTAAATTCCCACAAAAATCCCAATCGATTTTGTAGTGTCTTTGGAAAATGGAACGTTCATTTTTAGTGACTTAAGTTAAATTTTGCGAAAGTTGGGGTGGCCTTAATGCCTCGTGGCATTCACCCCTATTTTACGCCACCCCTGAAAAAATCCGCATGCTCTGTTTCGCTTACACATCCAATAAATTTTTTTAGGTGAGGTTGCAACCATTCGAGAATTTCTTGGCGTTTCTGAAAACACTCGTGTAGCTCTTTTTCCTTTTGGGGATTCGCTCTATTCAAAGGTAAAATGAATTTGCGAAAAAATTTCGGAATTGCAATAGATTCATTTCTTTCTTTTTAAATAAAGGGAGAGTAACATTAGGCGGAAAGTAGATGGCGTTTTTGAAAGGAGCTTTTGTTTTTTTGCAATTTTTCTTAGTTCTAAGCAAAATTGAGAAAGTAGGAGATTTCAAAAAGCCCGATAGGTAGAATTTGGTATGCGAACAACGATTGCTAGGCTTTTTGGGAAGTCTCCTTTTTCTCCTCTTCAATCTCATATGAAAAAGGTGAGCTTGTGTATTAAAAAACTCACACAAGTGTTTGAGGTTTTACAAGACGGAAATGAAAGGGAAGTGGATCTTCTTGTCAAAGAACTCTCAAAACTTGAACATGAAGCCGATCTAACCAAAAATGATATTCGTAGTCACTTACCTAAAAGCCTTTTTCTTCCCATTGATAGAAGCCAGTTTCTCGAAATTTTATCCATTCAAGACTCCATTTCTGATCAGGCAGAAGATATTGGGAATTTAATTATTTTACATCCTTTAAATTCTTCTCTTTATAAAACGCTTTTTGATCTTTATAAAAAAAATATTGCTGCTTTTTGGGATACACGTGGCATTATTAAAGAGCTCAATGAGCTTATCGAAGCCTCTTTTGGGGGAATTGAAGCAGAAAAAATTAAAGTATCTGTTGCAAAAACATCTTATCTAGAATATGAAGCAGATAAAATGAAACATCGATTGATGAAAGAATTCTTTTCTCTTAACTCCTCTCCATCAACACCAATTTTTTACCTTTATATTCGGCTCATTGAGGAGATCAATCAAATTTCTCATATTTCAGAAAAATTAGCTAATCGAGTCCAGATGATTTTAGAACTTAAATAGGTATGTCGGTCGATTTAATTCTTACAATTTTTGTCTTGCTTGCCGGATTTTATATGGCTTGGAATATTGGAGCCAATGATGTTTCCAATGCCATGGGGACTTCTGTAGGTTCTGGTGCTTTAACTCTATTAAAAGCAGTGATTATTGCTGGAGTTTTGGAGTTTTGTGGGGCTTTTTTTTTAGGCGGCAATGTGTCTAAAACAATTCAGCAAGGCCTTGTGGATCCCTTATTTTTCTCAGAAGATCCAAAAGTGTTGTTCTATGGAATGCTTTCTTCTCTTTTAGCAACGGCTTTTTGGCTTCAAGTTGCTTCTTATTTTGGTTGGCCTGTTTCGACAACACATGCAATTGTGGGAGCTTTACTTGGTTTTGGTTGCTTAATTGGAGGCTTAGATGCTGTGGAATGGGCTCAAGTTGGTAAAATTGCCTCTAGTTGGGTGATTTCTCCAGCTCTTAGTGCTCTATTTGCTTTTTTAATTTTTAGTATACTTCAGCGTCAAGTGCTTTTTGCAATGAATCCTATTTATGCAACACGTCGTTTAATTCCTATTTTGAGTTTTATTGTTTTGGTCGTTTTCACTTTGAGTGTTCTTTTCAATGGTGTTGGATCTTTTCATCTTGAGCTTTCTTTAATGGAAATGTTACTTATTGCTGTGATTATAGGAGGAATTGGAGCTTTAGTTAGCGTTCTTTTGCTTCGAAGGAAAAAGTTTTTAAAAGGCAAGTGGGAAACCACATCCCCAAATGTTACTCAGCAGATTTTTAGTTTAGCAAAAGCATTGAAACATTTGCGACGTATTGAGCTTGCAACAAAAAAATCAGAGCGTTTAGGGATAGGACAAATTACAAAAGATGTCGAAAACTATACTGAAAAGGTGAGAAATAAGGTAGGATTTTATGAAAAAAAGTCCCAATTGCAAGTTGTTGAAAAAATGTTTGCATCTCTTCAAATTTTAAGTGCTTGCTATGTTGCTTTTGCTCATGGAGCCAATGATGTTGCCAATGCGATTGGACCTGTTGCGGCAGCTTTAGATATTATCAGAAATAAGCACTTAATCCTGAATGCTCATATTCCTCTTTCTCTACTTACTTTAGGTGGGGTTGGGATTGTGATTGGTCTTGCTACATGGGGGTGGCGAGTCATGGAGACAATTGGAAAAAAGATCACAGAGTTGACTCCAACAAGAGGATTTAGTGCAGAATTTGGTGCAGCCATTACAATTTTGATTGCTTCAAAACTAGGCCTTCCCATTTCAACAACGCATTGTATTGTTGGTGCTGTTTTAGGAGTTGGACTTGCAAGAGGGATCACAGCTTTAAATTTGCGCATTCTCAGAGATATTGCTCTTTCTTGGGTGATTACCCTTCCTTCAAGTGCTATTTTTTCAATTGTCATTTTTTATATCATCAGAGCAATTTTTACCTAATACCCCAAGTTGCTATCAATTCGCGCCATCGACTTGTAGAAATGACGTAGATACGAGGTGAGATTTTTTGAGTCGAATCAAAGGGCAGCTTAAGTAGAGCTGTTCAAGTGATGAATTTGCACCTTTCTCAAGCTTAACCCAAGTTTACCACTTGTTGTGGTAGAGTTTTCGAAGTTTCATTAGATGGTCAATCATTTATAGCTTTTGGAATAGGGTCCATGCGATCCTTTTCAAAAGCTGTAAGTGATTTAGCCCCTATTTTACGCTAACTCTAGTGGTATTAGAGGATTCAAGTCCTTCTAAAAACGGGATAGGTAGTCAAACGCTTGTTGACATCCTCACTAGTCAACAACTTAAAGGGGGGCTTAAGTTAGAAAGTGAAGGCTTGACTATGCAGAGCCTTTCTCTAAAATTTACTGGAAAAAAGTTCTTTGGAGTCAGGGCTATTTTGCCGGCTCTGTAGGAGGGGCGTTCCTTGTCTGCTTTGCGTGGAGTCCAT
>JANQJX010000176.1 GCA_028281425.1 Simkania sp. | reverse complement strand
TATTTTAGCCCGAGGGCATCGGGTGTTAGCCTGTGGAGAGAATGCGTTGGCAACCTCTATGAAGCAGGAACTAGTAGGAAGCAGCGATGCATGCCTACTCTCCAAAGTGCTGTTAAAGCACTAGGGAATCCTCTTTGTTTACGGAGAGGAGGATGTCAAATCTGCACTGACTCAAGAAGCCGATACTGCGAGATAGGTGACAATCCGGGATACAAAAGCCGATTATAAAATGTCGAAAAGGTAATATTTAAATTTTTTCTTTCTAATTAAGGCTTGCTTAAGACATAATCTAAGGCTTTATAAACTCAAAATAACGTTTCAACCTATGCGTCTTATTTTAACATTTATTCTAAGCCTGTTTTGTTTTCAAAAAGGGATTGCAAACCCCTCAAGCATGGTTTTCTTAGGATCTCGAGAAGGGGACCCAGAAAGCCTTATCCAAAATGTCAGCACCATAAATGGAGATTATTCCGAAATAGAGGTGGATCTCATTGTGCCTGGACCTGATCCTCTGATCTTATCAAGGTTTTATAGCAGCCAAGATGATCGATCGCTTGCAACATTTGGAGGCTGGCGCTTTTGTCCTCAGTGTGTTTTATTTTTAGAAAGAGATCCTTCTCAACACTACACCACTCTTGAAGGAATATTTTATCTTATCTATGCCAGAGTGGGAACAGTTGAGGGAAGCATCCTCACCTATACTGGTTGGAACAGCCCTCAAGTGAAATCTCTACTTAAACCTGACATGGATCATCATCTTTTTAGCCTTGCCAACACCGCTAGAAAAAAAATTGGGTCATGGACCAATCTTAAAAACAACATCCTTAAGACGGATCCTCAAAAAGAGGCTTTTGAACTCACTCTTTGCAACGGAGGAAAAAGATTTTACTATAAACACCCCACTTTAAATCTCTATCTTTTGCAAAAAGAAATTCTCCCGAGCGGAAACAAAATCTTTTACGAATATAGCGAAAAGCCCAGGTTCATCCTCATCAAGCTCACAAACTCTAAAGAAGATAAAACATTAAGCTGGATTAAAATCGACAACAATCAAGGCGTTTATGTAGAAACAAGCGATGGGCAAACAGTCGATTACCAATTTGATCAAAATTCCTTTCTTGTAAAAGTTATCCACTCTCAAAAGCCCCCTTTAACCTACCACTATCAAGAGACCGACTCGCATCCCCTTCTCATTCAAAAAGAGCTTCCTGAAGGGCGCATCCAGATGATCAAGTATACCCAGGAAAGCCCTTATCGCGTGGTATCGATCACTCTTCCTGAAGGGGATGTGACCTCTTTTGCTTATGAAGAAGGAGTGACAACCATCCAAGATTCTTTGGGGCGAAAGAGGGTGCATCGTTATGACGATGATCTTAAGCTCATAGCTATTGAAGAGTATCTTGAAAAGACCCTCTATCGCACCTGCAAGAAATTTTGGGGAAAGAAAAAAAATATTTGCAATCTTATCTCTCAGACCATGGAAGACGGAGCTGGTCAAACCCTTTTTGCCAAAACTTATACCTATGATGACTGTGGCAATATCCTAGAAGAAAAAGAATATGGCAATCTAACAGGAGTCAATCTTAAACCTCTTCAAATAAATGAAGAAGGCATTCCCTATGAAGGACAAGAATTTCATACAAAAAGGTATACGTATGACACAATCGATGATATCGATATTGTCACTCAAATTGATGCCAAAAAAAATAGCATCCGATATTCCTACAAAAAAGGAACCGATCTCCTCTTGAAAAAATCTATTTTAACAGAAGATGTATGTAAAAAAAGATGGTTTTATGATTACAACGAAGATGGTGTCCTTACGCAACTTATCATTGATGATGGAAATGATGCTTTTAAGAAATTTCTCTATTTGGTCAGTCAAAGAGCGATGACAACCATCACCCCCAAAAAAGACCCTCCAAATGTTGGAGCGCCCAAGATCATTGAAGAAAAATACCTCGATCTCGAAACCGAGCAAGAAACTCTCTTAAAAAAAACCGTTAACCACTTTGACCTGCATCGAAATATCACTTTTCAAGAGGTTTATGATGGTGAGGAAAGCCATCTTTACTCTCTTCATAAAGCCTATAACAAGCAAGGACTTTTAGCTCTCGAAACCGACCTCTTGGGGTATCAAACTAAATATTCATACGATGCCAATCATAACCTCATTTCCATAGAAAACGAAAAAGCAGGAATCACCTTTGAATACAAATACGATTTAAAAAATAGACCCATTTATAGTACCCAAAAATCTCAATCTATGACCTTTGAAACCCAAACCACCTATGACCCCTATGGAAACGTTTTATCAAGGATCGATCCCATGGGCAACTGCGTTCAGTATATCTATGATACCCTAGGTCGTATTCAGTCCATTTCTCATCCTCAGATCATTGGTGAAAAAGGAGCACTTATCACTCCAATTACGACTTATACCTACGATATTTTTGATAATCCCACCTCTATCACTGATCAAAATGGAAATGTCACAAAAATTTCCTACACTTCAAGAAAGACCCCCATTAAAATTGAGCACCCAGATGGCACTTCCGAATTTTTTAAATATGATCCAGAAGGAACTCTCTACCAATATTGTGGCAGAGATGGAATCATTCAAGTTTTCGAATATGACTATCTAGGAAGAGTCTCTTACATTGAATCCTATGAAAGGGGAATCACAGGAAGGAAAAATGGATTTAAAAGAAAATACTGCACTTATAATGCGTTTCATCTTACATCCGAAGAAGACAAAGGACGTTATGAAACATTCTCCTTCCATGATTATTCCTATGATGGAGCGGGACGCTTAAAATCTATGACCAAAGAGACCCAAAAAATAGAATATTTTTACAATTCCCAAGGAAGAGTAAGTAAAATTAAAACATGGAAATCTCAAAATGATTTTACCCTCCAAGTTCTAGACTATGATCTTCAAGGAAATCTCATCCAAAAGCATGTCAAAGACTCTCAGGGAAATATCCTCTTAAAATCCAAATACACCTATGATTCATCAGGGCGTCTTAAAGCAGAAATCGGTTATCCCCAAAACCAAGAAACGATTTTAAAAGAATATGAATATGATCCTTTTGGGAGACCCCTTAAGATCACAGACCCCTTTAACCAAACAAAAACCATTCATTATGACGATCACTACACCAACTTCTATGGGAAAAATGTCCTCAAAACCGTGGAAATTGACGTTCAGGGAAACCTCATCGAAAAAATCTATAACGCGATGGGCAACCTCGAAAAAATCTATAAAAAAAATCAAGCGGGTGACCTCCTTTTTGAGTCGGAATCTTTTTTTGATCCCCTTGGAAATGAGCTCACCCAAAAGACTCAAGTCTTTTCTCCAAATCTTCCTCCTAAAGAATATAAAATAAAAAAAAGCTATACCCCCTTTTCTCTTCTTCATGAGATCACCTTTGCAGCAGGAACATCTTTTGAGAAAACCATTTCTTATACTTACAATGCCTATGGGAACCTATCAAGCTATAAAATGCCCGGAGCTACAGCCCCTGTCACTTATGAATATCGCAATAATGCCAGGCTTAAGAAACTGATTGTCAAAGATCCTTTTTCCCAAGAAGAGGTCATCTATAAGGTGGGTTTTGATGCCAGAGGAAATCAAACTCAAATTGAATTAGAAAAAACCTTTTGCCTAAGCTATCAATTCGATGCAAATGATCAATTAATCCAAGAATCTATCCGAGATGAATGGGGATTTTATCAAGTGAAATGTACCTTTGATGGTGAAGGAAATATCACCACCATTGAACTTCCCGATAAGTCCCTGATTGAATATACTTATCAAGGCCCTCTTATTAAAACCATCACCCGTCTTTCCAAAGAAAAAAAGAAGCTTTATCAATATCGCGCTGTTTCTTATGATCTCATGGGAAATCTCCTAGAAGAAATTCTCCCTGGGCATGTTGGGACAAGGTATCAAAGCTATGACAGAGGTGGAAGGAAAACAAAAATCTCCACGGACTTTTTCCAAGAAACAATTCCAGAAGGGGGATATGACACTCTTTCCCGCATCACAAAACGCAACCTTTCCTTACTCGGTGAAAAATATACGATTCAATACGATTACGATGCCCTTTCTCAATTGATCCTAGAAAAAGGGCCCATAGAAAACACGTATACCTATGACTCCATCGGGAACCGCTTAGAAAAAAATGGAAAGGCCTATACTATCAGTGACTTTCATGAGCTTATGCAGGGAGAAGATATTTCCTGCACTTATAATTCTTCCGGAAATCTCATTTCCAAGAAGCAAGGTGATCAAAGGTGGAAATTTGAATATAACGGTCTTGGTCAGCTCATATCTATTAAAAATTCTGAGGGAACGCAACTTCTTCTCACCTACGACATCCATGGAAAAAGGCTTTCTAAAACCCTTAAAAAACAAGGTTCAAAACCAAAGATATTTCGCATCTTCTACCTGGGTTCAATAGAAATAGGTTCTCTTAATGAAAAAGGAGAAATATACGAGCTTAAAGTTCCAAGCAATCCCAATATTCTTTCCCAAAGTATTGCTTTTGAAATTCAAAAAGAGACCTATGTTCCCCTCTATGATCTTTTGGGAAATGTTTCCTGCCTCATCGATCCTGAAAGACGTGTCGTTCTTGAGAGCTATCAGTACTCTGCTTTTGGAGAAGAAAAAATCATCAGTAGGCGAGGAAGCGTGGTTAAAAAATCTTCCGTTGAAAACCCTTGGAGGTATCAAAATAGTCGTATAGATGAAAACTCAAGTCTGATCTACTTGAACACTTGCTACTATGACAGAGGAATGGGAAGGTGGATCAATCCCGATCCTTTTGGCGACCTTGATAGTCCTAACCTCTATGTCTATTGTCGCAATAATCCCCTTACCTATAGGCTTGCTGCGACATCCAATCAATCCCCTTATTTTTGGACAAAGCATGAGCCTTCATGCCACGCTAGCATCATTCCTGGCAATGTTAAGATGAAAAAATAAGACGTTAAAAAGTAAAATTTATCAAAAATAGAGCGCAAACCCTCTTCCTTCAGGTGGAGGATCTAGGGCTCTCAGGCGCCTTTTTGCTGCTGCTTAATGGACTCCACGCAAAGCAGACAAGGAACGCCCCTCCTACAGAGCCGGCAAAGTCGCCCTGACTCCAAAG
>JANQJX010000141.1 GCA_028281425.1 Simkania sp. | reverse complement strand
GGTAATCATATTTTTTTTTAGATAAAAAAAAAGAGATAAATTCGAAGAATTACCTCTAGTTCTTTAGAAATCAAAGTTTTAGGATTTTTGCAGAGCATGCCTTAAGAGTTTTTCTAAAACGATATTTGAGCGTTTGAGAAAAAGGGGGAAATGATGGGGATCAAGCTCTTTTTGAGAAAGTAAGGCAAGTTCGTAGAGCTGGTTGACCATTTCCTCTGCTAAGGAGGGGTCTTTTTGGCTCAGAGTCTTAAGCGATTGAATCATAGGGTTATTGGTATTGACAACAAAGGTTTTTTTATCGCCTAGCCCTTGAGGAAGGTCTTGTCCCGATAAAGAGAAATAGTCTCGCATCCGGCGGCTTTCTTCACTGATGACGATAAAAGCTGGAACAGAGTCGCTCGATAAGCTTTTAGCTTCTACTTCAACAGATGTTTGACCAAGCTTAGAGCGGATAAAGTTGGCAATTTGGCCTGCTTCACTTGTTCCCGAAGTATCTAGGAGCGTTTTTTCCCGTTTTTTATCTAAGATTGCTTCGTCTAAAGAGGCATCTAAACGTTGAAATTTAAGGGGAGAGAGTTTGTTTTCTAAAAAGCTCATAAGAGGAGTATCAAGATGGGAGGTTGCATAGAGAATTTCAACCCCTTTTTGCTTGTACATTTCAAAGAATTGAGTCAAATTTTTTTCATCTTGATGATAAAAAATTTTATTTTCTATTTTTTCTTTGTTTCTTTCTAAATATTCTTCGATTGTTGTCCAACTATCATCAGAAGTTTTCCAAATTAAACAGGGTTTGATTTTTTCATAAAATTTTTCATCGCGTAAAATTCCGATTTTTATGATCAATTCAAATTCTTCCCACCGGTTGATAAATGTTTTGCTATCAGATTGATAAAGGGATAAGAGCTTATCGGCCACTTTTTTTGAGATATGAGCACTGAGTTGACGTACTGTGTGATCGGTTTGAAGGGTGCTTCTAGAAACATTCAGAGGGATGTCAGGACTGTCAAGAATGCCTCGTAAAATACTGAAGTGCTCAGGAACAACTTCTTTTGCGCTATCAGAGACAAAAACCCGATTGCAATAGAGCTGAATAGAAGAGCTTGTAGTATCAAATTGCTTGTTGATTTTAGGGAAATAGAGAATCCCTTTTAGATGAAAAGGATAATCGATATTGAGATGGATCCAGAAGATAGGGTCGGGTTGTAAGGGGTAGAGTTCCTTATAAAAATTGAGGTAGTCTTTATCTGTACATTCTGCCTGGGATTTGATCCACAAAGGCTGGTAGAGATTGATTTGAGTTTTTCCCAAAAAAATCGGATAGGGAAGAAAACGGCAGTGTTTATTTAAAATATCTTTGAGTTTTTTTTCTTCTAAAAATTCTTCTGACTCTTTGGAGAGATGTAAGATGATTTCGGTTCCCCTCTCTTTTTTTTCTCCTTCTTCTAAGAGATAATCAGAAGAGCCATTACAAGACCAGTAAGCGGCTTTTTCTTTTTGAGTATAAGAAAGGGTTTTGATTTCTACCTGGTCACTCACCATGAAAGAAGAAAAGAAGCCAAGACCAAAGTGTCCAATAATTGGCTCTTTTTCGGCTTCTCCTTGATATTTTTGGATAAATTCTTCAGCTCCTGAAAAGGCAAGTTGTGCAATATATTTCTCAACTTCATCAGCGCTCATTCCAATTCCTGTATCAGAAATGGTTAAGGTTTTTGCTTTTTTGTCGATTTGAATGTCGATACGAAAAGTATCATCGGGGGCACTTATTTTGCCGCAATCACGTAAAATTTTGAGTTTAGAAATTGCATCACAACTATTAGAAACGAGTTCTCTTAAAAAAATATCTTTATCCGTGTAGAGCCATTTTTTAATGATAGGTAAAATGTTTTCCGAATGGATTTGCAGCTTTTTTTGATTCATGAACGAGTTTCCTCATGGATTGATTTGCAAAATGCAAAATTGTATCAAAAAAGAGATTCATTGGCTAGCCCCTATTTTTAGGTCAATGGAAATGCAAAGGTATATGTTGACCCCTAATCCCTATTTCTCACCAGCACGAGTTTCTCACTTTCATGGGAAGAAGGTTCATACTCTCTCTATGAAAGTGGGAAACTCGTGTAATTAAAAAATTTTGTATTTATAATCTTCGATTTAGAATCAGATGAGGATATTCTGAGTGCAGCACTCATTCAGGCAAACATTGTTATGGTAAAACGCCGGTGCAAATGTTTAATGAATCAAAACATCTTGGAAAAGCAACGATGGTGGATGAAATCGACCAGAGAGGAGTTGCTGTCAGATAGGCCGTAACTGCCTGACCAAGTCTTGATCTAAGACAATGATGTCGTTTCGACTAAGAAGGAGTCACCTTTATGTCATCATTGACATCCTCCTCTCTGTAAACGAAGAGGATTCCCTAGTGCTTGAACAGCACTTTGGAGAGTTAAGCATGCATCGCTGCTTCCTACTAGTTCCTGCTTCATAGAGGTTGCCAACG
>JANQJX010000132.1 GCA_028281425.1 Simkania sp. | reverse complement strand
GAAAGTGAAGGCTTGACTATGCAGAGTCTTTCTCTAAAATTTACTGGAAAAAAGTTCTTTGGAGTCAGGGCGACTTTGCCGGCTCTGTAGGAGGGGCGTCACTTGTCTGTTTTGCACTCTATTTTTGATACATGAAAAAATCAATCCCTTCAAAAAAGGCTCACTTTTGTTGTGTCATTTTCCAAACACAAAAACAGCTCTTTGTTTTTTAAAATAGATGGTTTTTTCTTTTTTCCAATCTTTTACCATTTGGACAACAACTCTTTGATGAGGTAACCCAATATTACAAGCAATGCAAAGCGTCCAATTTGGAGGAAGCTCTTGAATGAATAGACGAAGGAGTCTTTCTGTGCGATAGGGAGTTTCAATCAAAAGATGTGTTTCTCTTTTTCTTAAAAGAAGACTTTTGATTTTCTTCTTAAGAGCGATCAAAGGAATTGGTAAGTAGCCATGAAAAGTAAACGACTGTGCCGAAAGTCCAGAAAGCATCAAAGCCATAATGATCGCAGAAGGCCCGGGATAAACGGTAATGGGAATATGTGTCTGATGAGCCGCACGAACAAGCAAAGCTCCTGGATCGGCAATAAGAGGTAGCCCAGCATCGACAATGAGCCCAACTCTTTTCTTATCTCGGATCAGCTCGATTAAAGATCCAATCTCTTCTTTTTTGGTATGTTCATGAAGAAGGGAGATAGGAATATTTCGAAATGAGTTAAAATGTTTTAAAGAAAATTGCTTTAAAAAAAGATAAGCTCCCTTTTTACTTTCTGCAATGAGCGCTTTTATTTCTGAAATAGCTTCTAAAACTTCCGAAGTTACAAAAGTTTTAGAGGCAAGATTTTGGTCTAAGGCATTGGGAAGCAAGATAAGACCTTCAGGCACAAGAGCGTTCCTTTTGAAGAAAAGCAAACAATCGTTCAATGCATGTTTTAGAATGCAAACTCTTGCTACGAAAATCAAGTTCAATTTGAAAGAGTTCTTTAAGTCCCCTTTGAAAATAGGTCATTTTTAAAGTAGAAGCTAGTTTTTTATAGCGAAGAACTGCTTGATGAGAGAGTTTTGGATATTCCTTTTTGATAAGGTTTTCTTTATTTCTTCCTAAGCTCAAACATATGATAAGCCCTAATTGCAAATGATAACGGAGTTGAGGAAAAAGTTTTTGTATCTTAGCAACATCTAAATGGTTCAAAGAAGCAACATCCATCTTTCCTTCCCAAACAATTGCATCTGAAAGTTGCCATCCTTTTTGAGAAAAATCAAGAGAGCCAACTTCTTGAATGGCACTTTTATCGATCACGTTTTCTTTTCCTACATAAGTCACCCACTTCTCAATTTCTTGAAGAAGCAAAGCAAAATCATAATGAGGAAGTGTAGAAAGAGCACCTAGCGCCTCTTTTGTCAAACTCTTTCCTTTTTTTTGCACCTCTTCTAAAAGCCAACGGTTGAGTCTTGCAATTCTATCCCATGGCTTTTCAAAACTAAGATCAAGTAAAATGATTTCTTTTTTAATTTCATCATAATTGGAAAAATTCGCTCCTCCTAAAATCAGAAAAAGATCTTCAGGAAGATGTTTAAGTCTTTTCATCCACTTATGATCTTCTTGTCTAAACCATTCGACACCATCATAAAAAATGATCTTTTTCGAGTGAAAAAGATCTCTTGAATTGATCTCTTCAAAAAGAGTGTCAACCGATGTATCAGAATAATGGATCCATTTTTTTTTTCCTTCCATTTTTTCAGCAAGACGCTCCATTAAAAAACGGCGCTCAAAAGGCTCTTTCATGAAAATTCCATAAAATGAAGAAAGATGATCCTTGTAAGCTTCATTAAAATGTTTTTCAAAAGGTTGGGCTGATAAAAATTTCATTTTACGTTTAGCAAGCTTTAATGAATGGATAAACAAACAAAACTATACCATCACTTAAATTTTCTATGAAACATAAAATAGCATTAGCCTTTTCATTGCAAGAAAGGGCAAAAAATTTGATGGGAATCTCTATATCGAAGAAGCAAAAAAAGGAGGAGCCATTGCGGTTTTATCCGATCTTTA
>JANQJX010000036.1 GCA_028281425.1 Simkania sp. | reverse complement strand
TCTATGAAGCAGGAACTAGTAGGAAGCAGCGATGCATGCTTAACTCTCCAAAGTGCTGTTAAAGCACTAGGGAATCCTCTTCGTTTACGGAGAGGAGGACGTCAATTTCCTACTTCTTTTGATCCGTAAGCGCATCTATTCCCGGAAGATGTCCAAATTCGATATATTCGAGAAGAGCTCCTCCTCCTGTCGAGAGATGAAAAAAACCCTTTTCCATATGCAGGTCTTTAATCGCCGCAACCGAATCCCCTCCTCCTACAATCACATGCGCATTGAGTTTTGCAAGCAATTTTGTTAACTTATGTGTTCCTTTTGCAAAAGAGGGAACCTCAAAGACCCCCATCGGACCATTCCAAAAGATTGTTGCTCCCTTTTCTAAAGAAAGCGACCAGTCACTTAAAGTTTTTGATCCAATATCCAATCCTTTCCATCCAGGTGGAATCCCCTCTTCTATTGCAATTTCTTTTATAGTTGTATCGCTTGTAAGTTTATTTGCGATCACAAAATCTTTTGGGAAAAATAGGGGCACCTTTCTTGTTGCACACTCTTTTAAGAAATCTTGAGCGATGGAAATAGATTGGGGATCGTAAATCGAATCTCCAATAGAGATATTTTGAGCTTTTAATAACGTGAAAATCATTCCACCCCCAATAAAAAGAGCATCGATTTTTTTGATAAGAGCTTTTAAAGTCCCTATTTTCGTACTGATTTTAGCCCCTCCAAGAATCGCATAAAAAGGATGTTTGGGGTAATTTATGAGCTGAGATGCATAACTGAGTTCTTTTTCCATCAAAAAGCCCATTGCACTTTTATCTGGGAAAAATTGGGCAAGAAGAGTTGCAAAGCTCTGTTTGCGATGGGCTGTTCCAAAAGCATCATTCACATAGACAGTTCCTAGTTTTGCCAGTTTTAAGACAAAAGAGGGATCTTTATCTGGATGTTCTTCACCTTCATGAAAACGTACATTTTCAAGAAGGAGAATTTCTTTTGCTTTTAATTCTTTCGCCTCTTTTTCAACTTGATCTCCGATACAATCGCTTGCCATTTTCACCGGTTTTTTGAGCAATTTTTCAAGAAGATTTCGAACAGGCATTAAAGAGAGCCTGGGATCTTTCTTCCCTTTAGGACGTCCTAAATGGCTAATTAAGATGAGCTTGCCTCCTTGCTTGAGAATATATTGAATCGAAGGGAGGGCTTCTACAACGCGGGTAGGATCTTTAATGTCTCCTGCGTCGGTTAAAGGAACATTAAAATCAACACCCATAAGGACGGTTTGATTTTTTAAACTTAAATCTTTAAGAGTGAGTTTTTCCATAGAAGCTCACAGAATTTATTTTACCTATATCAACTAGAAAACTTTTACAGCAAGACTTATCCCGCATTTCGCATGCCCTCTCTTTCAAAAAGACTTGCGCGAGTATTTTTTGAAAAGCCAAGAAATTTTCGAAGGAATAAGTTTGCAGTTTAACCTAAAAGACTTTATTACCCCAAGTTGCGACCCATTCGCACCATCGACTTGTAGGAATGACATAAATACGAGGTGAGCACCGAGCAAAGATGCATGCATCTTAACGAAGGGGTGTTCACGTGCTTTTAGCAAACGCTTTATTGTGTCACCCAAAATAAAAAAGAGCACTTTCAATATAAAGCTTTTAGGGGATGCGCTCAATCCCTAAAGCTTTTTCTAAACCGGTTTCAAAACAATCGTCATTGTCAGCTTCATCTCCATAGATTTTTGATCCTTTTTCGAAGCTAAGTTGAAACATTTTCAAACCTTTAACGTCTACAGTCAAGCCTGGCGTCATCAAAAATTCAACTGGAAATCCTTCAAGCGTCACAATCATGTGAAAACCTTACGCTCCAAAAAACCTCACCTCTTTATGCTGCACTATAGAGAAAATTGAGAGCAATTTGGGGTATTAGATGTATGAGCGAAACAGAGCATGTGAATTTTTCTAAAGTGAGCATGCGAAATAGAGGTTAGAGCTGTGAAAAAGGGTTGGACACTTGTCCAAACGACTCTCCCCCCTTTCTTTTGTTGATTTCATGTCGAATAGAAAATAAAAGATCTTGATCAAAATTTTGTTTCGCAGCCCATTTGAGATATTGGAGAGGAATTTCATTAAAAGAGCGTCCTTTATATTTCCCAAGAGGCATTAACTTAAGTTGAATGGGTCTTTTGAGCCTTTTAATGAGTTCTTCTGTAGTCTTAAACCCTTTGCTTAGATATTTAAAAACTTTAATATTGACTTTGACATCATTCATAGCTCGATGAGCTTCTGTTGGCTTGATATTAAAATGGGAGCGAAGCATTTCAAGAGAATTAATAGAGCTTCCCCCATAAAGACGAGCCATTCTCAAAGTATCGATATAGGGTTGATTTAAAAGCGTTGAGGGGATTTGAGCTTGCCTTGCTGCTTTTTCAACGATTGTGATGTCAAAATAAATGGTGTGACCAATCAATAGATGTCCATGAAAGAATTGAAGATATTTAGGGAGAACCTCGCCAATAGAGGGTTGCCCCTTAACCATGTCATTGGTGATATGATGAATTTTAGTCGTCGAAGGAGGAATGGGGCACTTTGGATCGATCAAATGCTCCATAGATCCAAGGATTTCTCTGAAGTTGAATTTAACAGCCGCAATCTCAATAATTTGGTCTTTCTCTGGATCAAGCCCTGTTGTTTCACAGTCAAAACAAACAAAGGCTTCTTGTTCAATTAGGCCCATAATTGCTCATTGATTGTTTGAATAAGTTTTTGTTTTCCTGTTTTTTCTTTAATGGAATAATGAATAAGAGGGAATTTGCTAAAGTCACCATTTTCCGAGAGTTTTTTCAAAATAATTTTCGTTTGTTTCGTTTTCTCATTGTTAGACAGCTTATCACTTTTTGTTAAAATAAGAATGAGAGGGAAATGGTAAAATTGAGCCCAGTTTAAAAAAGTCAGATCTTCTTCATTTGGAATACGTCTGATATCTAAAAGAAATAGAAGGAGAGAAAGGTTTTGACGATTTTTTAGATAGGCATCTAAATAAGTTCCCCACTCTTTTTTTGATGTATGATTGACTTTTGCATATCCATACCCAGGAAGATCCACAAGAAGACATATCTCATCGATAAGAAAAAATTGCATCCGCCTTGTTTTCCCTGGAGTTGAAGAGGTTTTTGCCAAATTTTTTTGGCCCATCAGATGGTTAAGCAGAGAAGATTTTCCAACATTTGAGCGCCCAATGATCGCAAATTCTAAAAGAGGCTTTCCAAAAGATCCTGAGAGATTAGGACATTCTTGGAGTTTAAGAGCAGAGGTTAAAAAAATCCCCTTATTAAAGTTGATCTTTTTTTTCATCTTATGATTTCAATGACGCGTTTATTTTTTTCTAGGTGTTTGATGTTTATGGTAAAAAGGTTTTTTTTTGGAACAATGGCTTTAATTTTCTCTGCCCACTCGATGAGACAAATGCCTTTTGCATCAAAGTATTCATCGAAGCCCATTTGGAAAAATGCTTTAGGGTCTTTAAGGCGATAGAGATCAAAATGATATAAAGGCAATCGATCCCCATAGATGTGAAGATAAGTAAATGTCGGGCTACTCACCTCATTAGGCGAAATCCCAATAATTTCAGAGGCAAGTGCTTTAATAAACGTTGTTTTCCCAACTCCTAAATCTCCTAAAAAAAAGACCACGCATCCCACAAAAAGATTTTTCGCAAAAGAGCGGCTTATAGCTTCAGTCTCTCTTGTTGAATGGCTGATTTTCTTCAATTTACTTTGTTTCCTCAATCCAATGACTGGTAAATTGAATCAGTTCCTCAAAAGAACTCATAGCTTCAACAAAAGCAGACAGCTTGGAATCATCGAGTTGTTCTTCAATGAATTGAAGAAAATGGCTTTCGATTTGGAAACGATTTTGACTTGGAACTTCAAGGAGAGTCATAAATTTGAGTTGATTCTTTTCAAAATCTTCAATAACAGCTTCTTTGCTATTAAAGAGTTTTCCTGTAAGTCCTGAAGAAAATACGGTTTTTGTAATGGGGTCCTTCCGCTTTTGGATATAATTTTTAATCACTTCAGGATCTTCGGATACAAAAAAGCGTTTGACTCTCATGCCATTCATATGTTCTTTGTTTTCGGGACATTTAGAAACCCAATCATAAATAGCATCTTGAGGGTTGGGATGAGTATTGTCCCCGAAAACCTTTCCGGTAAAAGGACAAATATAGATT
>JANQJX010000100.1 GCA_028281425.1 Simkania sp. | reverse complement strand
CAAAGTGCTGTTAAAGCACTAGGGAATCCTCTTTGTTTACGGAGAGGAGGATGTCAACCTTTAATATTCTGAGTTTTTTCTCAAAATGATAAACTTCCGCAAATTGTCATGAATAGGGTTGCTAACTTCCCTTGGAATCTCATCAATGAGAGGATTGAGGATAAGTCACAGAATGTAAAAAAAGACCTTGAGGAGGGGCAGGTGGAGGTGTGCATCGTCGATTTTTTGCTTCAAAAAGAGGTGGAATTTCTTTTAAAGAGATTTTTTTTCGAGCAATATAGATCAAGGTCCCCACAATATTACGTACCATTTTGTAGAGAAATCCATTGCCGGTAAATTCAAGTCGAAAGGTTTTATGTTCCTCTTTTTTTAATTCAATTGCATAAATAGTTTTAATGGGCTCAAAAGGAGCTTTCCTTTGATTTGCAAAGGAGGAAAAATTATGTGTTCCGATAAAATAAGGAAGAGCAGCATTTAAAAGATCAAAATCGAGCTGATAATTGAGATGGGTGCAAAAGCGACGTTTAAAGGGGGATAAAAAGGGACCATAATCAACATGGTAATGATACGTTTTTAAAAGGGCATGGAAACGGGCATGAAAAGTCTCTGGAACTAAAGAAAGATCTAAAATGGCGATCTCATGAGGAAGAAGCAAGTGAAGCTTGCTTATAAAACTTTTTGAAATGGGAGTTGAAGTAGAGAAATGGGCGACTTGTCCTCTTGCATGCACTCCTGCGTCTGTTCTTCCTGAACCAATGACTTGAATTTTTGTTTGTAAAAGGGTGCTGATTGCTTTCTCAAGGCACTCTTGAATTGAAAGAACATTGGGCTGAATTTGCCATCCCCCAAAAGGGGTTCCATCGTAGCTCATGAGCATTTTATAGCGTGGCATCAAGGAGCTCTTCTGCGATTTTAAGGTCTAAAGGAGTTGTGATTTTTAGGTTGGTATCAGAGCCAATGACGAGTTTAGCTCTATGGCCGAGAAGTTCAGCTAGAGTCGTATCATCGGTTACTGTCAAGGACTCTTGTGTTGCTTTTTTGATGCCTCTTTCTAAGAGGTCTCTTCGTAGAACTTGAGGCGTTTGAATATGATAGAGAAAGGCACGATTAAGTGTTTTTTTAATCATCAAATTTTTATTCACTTCTTTAACAGTACATTTTAGAGGAGTCCCAAGAGTTGCGGCACCATTTTCAAGGGCGCCATGAATGACCTTTCTAATGTCTTTTATGCAAGTAAGGGGGCGAACACCATCATGAATGAGAATCCATTTGATCGATTTTAAGACCTTTTTAAGACCATTTGAAACAGAGTCTTGACGTTTTTCCCCTGGAAGGGCAAAAGAAAGTTTTTGAGAAGAATTCAACTTAAAAAAATATTTAAAACGAGGAGCACAAACAACGACAAGCTGAGAGATTTCTCTTATTGAAAGAAGAGTGTCTAAACTGTAATGAATAAGAGGGCGGTGACAAAGAGGCAGGTATTGCTTTGGGATTGCTTGCCCCATGCGAAGACCTTTACCTCCTGCTAACAAGATTGCAGCTATAGAAGGAGGGTGTTTCATAGAAAGTGATGTTAACTAGGAAAAAAATAAAAGGCAACACTCATTGCATTGCTTTTAAACTTGCTAAAAAAATGTGAGCACAGAAAATTCTTGAACTCACATTCAAAATTTTAGAAATGTCTTCCCCATTTAAAATATCTAAGAGAGGTGTTTATTGACTTTCTTTGTCATATCAAACATATTAATTGCTTTTTTACCTCCAAAAACTTTCGCGAGCTTCTCATCGGGAACAATATTTCGTCTGTTGTCGGGATCTTGTCTTTTGTGTTTTTTAATGTAAGCCCACAATTTTTTTGTCACCTCTGTTCGTGGCATAGGACCTTTCCCAACAATTTCAGCAAGTTCTGAGCTGATTTTCATTGGTTGCATGAACTTAGATTGCTTTTTGACCATATAAAATTCTCCTTAAAAAATAGTTGTTAGATAAGAGTTTAAGTGACTTGATTTAGCCCTTATAGTGTCCACTTGTAGCTCTCCTTGGGATTAATAGTCAAAAAAAAAGGAAAAAAGAGGTGATTTTTTGTGATATTTCCTCTTTCCTAAAGAGAGTTTTAAGGATGTTTATTTAGGAACCATGGTCTGCTTATTTTTAATTGAAGGCCCATTTTTTTAAGTGAATGGATTGGGATGTCGATGACAAGTAAAAGCTAAATATGTTATTTTCTAAAAAAATTCTAATTTGTTTAGAGGTTTCTTTGTTTGAAGAGTTCAAATTCTAACCTTACGTTTTCCAGTCCCAACAGCGTTTCAGATCCATTTCAAAAAAAAGAAATGCTCGATAAGCAAGTAAGGGACGTTATGGATTTATCCAAACATCTTGCTTGTAGACGAACCTATAGAGACAAAGTTTCTTTTCTCAATACACTTCCTCAAGTACAAAAGGATTTTAAGCTTCCTTCACCGATCAAAAATTTTACGAAAAATCTTTTGCCAAGACAGGAATATCTTATTAAGGCGGTTTTTGCGCTTCATCAAGGGACGCATCTTTTTAAGGTTCCGAAAGAAGTCAGCTGTCCTCATATTTTTTTTGAGAAGATTTTAGATGATCTTATGGCAATTGAACATTTTTATAAGGAAATTGGAGGACTGATCGGGTATCAAAGCCTTGTGCTTTCTTGTCTTTCAAATTTAGATGAGAAAGATCAACGAGATCTCTTTTATCCTCCAAAAGGCATTGATTTATCTTCTCCAGACAGTTCTGTGGTACGCGTTGCTATTATTGAGGGAATTTTGAAACAAAAAGAGATGGCTGAGTTTTATCCTGTTGGGGGAACGGCTGATAGACTTGATCTAAGAGATGAAAAAACAGGAAGGAAAATGCCTGCAGCCTGTTTGCTTTTTCAGGGAAAGCATCTTCTTGAAAGGGTCATTTGTGATTTGGAAGCAAGAGAGTATCTCTACTATAAGCTCTTTCATCAGCAAATCACAACGCCTATTGCTCTTATGACCTCTAAGGTGGATCAAAATCATGATCAGATTCAAAAGATTTGTATCAAGAATCATTGGTTTAGAAGAGGGAAAAAGAATTTTAAATTCTTGATTCAACCTTCTGTTCCCGTTTTTAATCGTGAGGGGAAATGGTGTTTGAAAAAACCTCTTGAGCTTCTTCTTAGACCAAGTGGACATGGAGCTCTTTGGCTTCTTGCCGATAAGCAAAGAGTCTTTCATTGGCTCAAAACTCTTGGAAAGAAAAAGATTCTTGTGCGCCAAATCAATAATCCCGTAGGAGGAATTGATTATGGGATTACCGCTTTTTTAGGGATAGGACATAGACAAAAAAAACTCTTTGGTTTTGCTTCTTGCAGAAGATGTGTTCATGCTCATGAAGGGGTGAATGTGTTCAAAGTGAGCCGAGAAAAAGAAAAGCAAAAAGTGAGTTTAACATGTGTTGAATATTGTGATTTTGAAAAATTTGGAATTGAAGATAAAGCCCAAAGCCCAGATTTAAAATATTCTTATTTCCCTTCAAATACAAACATTTTATTTGCAGATTTAAAAGCGATAGAAAAAGCAGCTCGAAAGATTTTGTTTCCAGGTCTTTTAGTGAATTTTCGAAAGGGACTTTATTTTGATCACTTTCATGGAAAAAAGGAAGCTCATCTTGCGCGGTTAGAAACGACAATGCAAAATATTGCAGATGCTTTTTCAACCCCTTTTAATCAACATCAACCCCTTGCTCTTTCTACCTATCTTACCTTCAATAAAAGACGTAAAACCATTTCAACAACTAAGAGAAAAACAACTCACAAAAAAGAACTTTTAGAAACGACTGAAGGATGTTTTTACGATTTTATCCAAAATGCTCAAGAGCTTTTGAGCCATCACTGCAACATGAAGGTAAGCAAGATTAAAAGTGAATCAGAGTTCTTAAAAAAAGGGCCTCCTTTTTTAATGAGTTATCATCCGTGTCTTGGACCTTTTTATGATCTTATTGGGCAAAAAATTCAGGGGGGAGAAATTAAAGATGGGGCAGAATTGCAGCTTGAAATTGCTGATTTAGATATAAAAAATCTTTTTTTGGAAGGATCGTTGCTTATTTTAGCAAATGCCGTTCATGGGCATCACCATTTAGGAAAACGCATTTATTCTAATAAAACAGGGCAATGTATTTTGGAAAATATCCATGTGCAAAATCAAGGGATTGATTGGGATGCAAAAGATCATCTTTTTTGGAAACATGTGATGAAAAGAAAAGAGAGTGTGATCATTGAGCTTTTAGGTCATAGCCGTTTTGAAGCAAGAAATGTGATTTTTCGAGGAAATCATTTCATCAAAGTCCCTGATAAAACGCATCTTATTGTATTTCAAAAGAGAGGAAAGCTTATTTATGAAAAACATCCTTTGAAAGATCAAAAACCTTTTTGGTCGTATCATATTCAGAAAGATCAATCAATTCGGTTAGAGAGATAAGATTTTTAAAAAGGTATAAATTAAGAAACAGGAAGTTAGATGAATATAAGAAACAAATGCTATTTTTGGTTTAAAATTCCGATAAAAAGATCTTTTTAAGGCTTTACAATTGTTGCCTTACTTGTGCAAAATTGAGAGAGTTTTCGATATCAAATGTTATAGGTTAGAATGATGAATGAAGAAATCAAAAATCGACTTAAAAATGCCAAAAAAAGAATTGATCAAATGTGGGGGTTTCTTTGACGTAGAAAAAAAAGAAAAGGAAATCAAAGATCTTGAAGAAAAAATGGGGGCTCCTGATTTTTGGTCAGATAATTATCACGCCAAAAAAGTGATTTCTCGTGCGAATACTCTCAAGGCATGGACTCTTCCCTTAAGAGAAGTCAAACGGCGTTTTAAAGATTGTGTTTCATTTTTAGAAGAAATCAATGAATTAGAAGAGGCTGATCTTTACCATGAGCTTATTTTAGAGTTTGAACATGTTGAAAAAATGTTGGATGAACTCGAAGTCAAAAAAATGCTTTCTGGAAAGATGGATGATAAAAATTGTTATTTGAGTATCAATGCAGGAGCAGGGGGAACAGAATCCTGCGATTGGGCTCAGATGCTCATGCGAATGTATGAGAAGTTTGCCTTAAAGAAGGGGTGGGAAATTCACACGATCGAGCTTCTTCAGGGAGAAGTTGCGGGAATTAAAAGCGTTTCTTTTCAGATCAAAGGACCTTTTGTTTATGGATATTTAAAAGCGGAAAAAGGGGTTCACCGTTTGGTGAGGATTTCTCCTTTTGATAGTAATGCTCGCCGTCATACCAGTTTTGCATCTGTTGATATCTCTCCAGAAATTGAAGATGATATTCAAATCGAAATTCGACCAGAAGATGTACGTATTGATACATTTCGCTCTTCAGGAGCAGGGGGGCAACATGTCAATACAACCGATTCAGCTGTTCGCGTCACCCATTTACCGACAAAAATTGTTGTGAGTTGTCAAGGAGAGCGAAGTCAAGTGCAAAACAAAGAGACCTGTTTTAAAATGCTCCGTTCTAAACTTTATGAAAAAGAGGTTTTGGAAAGGGAAAATGCTCTTAAAGAGATAGAAGGAGAAAAAAAGGAGATTGCTTGGGGATCACAAATCCGCAATTATGTCTTTCACCCCTATACTCTTGTCAAAGATAATCGTACGAAATATGAGGAAGGGAATATTAGAAATGTGATGGATGGGAATATTGAAGGATTTATTCACGCCTATTTAAAAGAATTTGGTTAATATTTTATGGATTTGATCACAGCACATTCAAAGTATCAGGTTCGTTATTCAAAAAAGGAAGATCTGAAGCCTTTGCAAGAGTGGATGATACATGAGAATATTAAAAAATGGTATCCTGTTTCTTCTGAAGAGGATCGTTTGCAGATGACAAAGAATTGGATTGGTTTTTCCCAATTTTCAGCCAGTTTAACAGCGATTTATGAAAGTCATGTAGTTGGAATTGGAACTCTTTTTCTTATGCCCTACCGTAAACTCATCCATCATTGCCCGATTTATTTTATTGTTGGTCCAAATTGGTGGGGCAAAGGTGTTGGAACATCTATCATTAAAAACCTCGGTCATCTAGCTAAAACTTATTTTTATTTAGAGGCGATCTATATTGAAATTTATGAAGGATGTCCAGCATTTTCTTTACTTAAAAAAGGAGGTTTTAAAGAAATTATGCGCCAAGAAAAGTTTGTCAAAGAAAGTCAGGACAATTATCTTGCTCGCTTGATTTTTGAAAAAGATTTGCAAAGTTAGGAAGGGAAATGGAAAATAGAACAAATCTTACGCTCCGAAAAACGCATGAGCAAGATGCCTCTTTTTTTAAGCAATGGCTTCTTGAAGGAGATGTGTTAGAGGGCTTCCCAATGATTGATGAAAGAGAAGTGGTCGACGCTATAAATTTTTGGATGCATTGTGCAAGCAAGGGAACATCAATTACAGTTCTCTACAATAAGAAGCCTTGTGGAGGTGCAAATCTCTATCTTCAAACCATTGAAAAGCTCAAACATCAAGCTCTTTTTGTTATCTTAGTTGATGCAAAGTATCGAGGGCAGGGGATTGGAACGTTTCTTTTGAAAGAACTGATGAAAAAGGCACGTTTTGAATTTGGCATTGAAATCCTCCATCTAGAAGTTTATGACAATAATCCAGCTATTTCTCTTTATAAGCGGCTGGGGTTTAAAGAATATGGAGTGCATCCCAAATATTTGAAGGGTTTAGATGGGACCTATTTTGATAAAATCATGATGCAAAAATATCTATAAAAAGACCCCTGCATCCTTGCTGTTCCCGTTTTGCGTAAGGTAAATTTTTTAGCGAAAAAAACCCTTTCAGTCGGCTTAAATGAGCTGCTTAAGAAGTCTTAAAAGTAAAAAAATTGTGTGAGGTAATATATGGCAGGGCATAGTAAATGGGCAAATATTAAGCATAAAAAAGAACGGGCTGATGCGAAAAAAGGAAAAGTTTTTTCTCGCCTTGCTAAAGAAATCATCAGTGCTGTTAAGCAAGGAGGAAGTGATCCTAAATCCAATGCTAAATTGCGCCTTGTGCTTCAAAAAGCAAAAGCTGCAAACTTTCCTGCTGATAATATCGAACGCAATATCAAAAAAGCCTCAAAATCAGATCAAGCCGATTTTTATGAACTTGTTTATGAACTTTATGGTCATGGAGGTGTTGGGATTCTTGTCGATGTGATGACAGATAATAAAAATCGTAGTGCTTCGGATATACGTATTGCAACGAATAAAAAAGGGGGATCTATTGGATCTGCAGGATCTGTTGCTTATAATTTTGAGAGGAAAGGGGTGATTCAAGTTTCCAAAGAAGATCAAGATGAAGAGAGTCTATTTCTTTGGGCAAGTGAAGCTGGAGCTGAAGATTTTGATGTGACTTATGATTTTTTTTTAATTGTTACAAAACCTGAGACGCTTTTTGAAGTAAAGGAAAAAATCGAAAAGAAAAATATAAAGTGTCTAAATGCAACTTATGAAATGATTCCCAAAGTGATGGTTTCTTGTAATGAAAAAAATCAAAAAGCAAATCTTGAACTTTTTGAATTTATTGAAAATTTAGATGATGTAGATGCTCTTTATCACAATATGGCAGACTTAGGCTAACTTCTTCAACTTCTCATGTGTGTCTATACCAAAATGCGAGTTTCGTTTTGCTCTTTGGATTTTGCGCCATTTTCTCGATTTCGGATTGCATCGCTGCAAACGTTTGGATATTCTTGTGATCGCTTGATTGATTTGCCTTTTTTGCTCCCTTATTTCTTCGTTTTTCAGGGATGACTATTTATAATGTCGATTTTTGAATTATTATCGGTATATCCTCTGCTAAAAAGCAAACTTAAGCAGTTAATTAAATAGTCGTCCCTGAAAAACGAAGAAAACATGCTCTGAGCAACATTTAAGCTAGGAATTTATTGGGGAAAGCAGGGTATAATCTGCAAGAAACAATC
>JANQJX010000098.1 GCA_028281425.1 Simkania sp. | reverse complement strand
GGAGTTGTTTGTACCATTTATGTTTAATATTTGGTCATGGATTAGGGCTATTTTTTTCTTTGCTTCATCTAGACTTAGAGGTGGAAAATATTGCACTTCTTGATTAGGGGATGAAAGATAGACTTGATAGTTGTAAAATTTTAGGTCCTTAGGGTAGCGAACAAAAAATATCAATGGTTTTTTTTTGTTTGTTGTTTTTAACTCAGATACTTTAATTTCCTCTACGTTAGTGTCAAAAGACATGCAGGTGTTATCAGGAAACTTCACATATTTTCCGTTAACTAATGGGTAGATTTTACCAATCTCAGAAAGCATTGTGATTGTGTGAGATGTGGAATTATGAATGGTAAGCTTTTTTACCTCTTTACGAACAATGAAATTGGGCGTATTGTTGGGGGATGCAACTTCTTCTTCTATTTGTGATTTGCGAATCATTTCTTTCTCCACTTTAGATTTCTGAGATGCTTCTAAAATGTCTTGAGGTTGATCTATTATGTTGTTAAATTGTTTGACTTCTGTAGAAGTGCAATTGAAGTGGTGCATTAAAAGAAATTGAATATTATTTTTAATTTTTTGAGTGAGTGCATTCCAACCATTCTTGGCGTCAGCGTGTTTTATGTTAACTAGTTTGCGATAGTAATATTTTGTATTAAGATTTTTTAATTCTTCATTTAAAGTTTTTTTTATTTTTGCAGGGCTAAACTCATTGACCTTCAAACAGGCCTTGAAATAGTCAATGATATTAAGAATTTTAGGGTCATTTTTTCCAAGTCCAAAGATATTAAGAAACGCATTGAGAAGATCAAATTTTTTTAGATGGATATAAGAACGTCCTTGGAAATTCTTAGTATAAAAAGCATATTGATCGAAATTGAATTGCTGAAGATCCTTTGAAATAAGGATAGAAGGAGGATAAACATTAAACTTTGTTGACATATGGCTCCCTTTTTGAAAAAAAGTGTATAGGAAAGAAGGTTTTTTGTAAAGAGATGATCTTTATTGTGTGTTTCTCAGTTTCTCTCGCCTTTAAGCATAGGTGGCGTAAAAATAAGGTTAAATTAAAGGCAACTCCTTTTAAAAAAAATTGAAATTATGCTTCAATATATACAAACAAAGCCAGATTAAATTTTTTTTTTGTCTTTGTAAAAATTATAATTGTTTTGTAAAATCTCGATAAGTATCTAAAGCGCTATCACCTCACCTTTAAAATAAAAAATTAGATGGATTTAATACATGTATACTGAGTATTTAGAACCTCTTTTGGCAAATTGCAAAACAAAGGAAGAGGCTCTTTTAGAACGTGCCGCTCGATGTTTGCAGCAAGGAAGTATTGTTGCGGTTCCAACAGAAACAACATATGGTTTAGCTGCGTCTGTTTTGAGCGAAAAAGGAATTCATCGTCTCTATCAGATTAAAAAAAGGCCAAAAACAAAGCCTTTGCCTGTCCATGTTTCGAACTTAGGTCAACTCAAATTCCTTGTTTCAAACTTTCCTCCTGCTTTTGAAATTTTAGCTGAAAAATTTCTTCCAGGACCGCTTACGCTTATTTTAAAAAAGAAACCTGGCTTGATATCTTATGTTACGGGAGGAAAGGAATCTATTGGAATTCGTCTTTCTTCCCATCCTATGGTAAGGCGGCTGATTGAACTAAGTGGAGCTCCTCTTGCGATTTCTTCTGCAAATTTAGCAGGTTACCCTTGTGCAACAAATGCAGAGCATGTACTTGAAGATTTTAACAGAGAAATTGAGATGATTTTAGATGGGGGTAAGAGTCAATATGGCCTTGAATCAACTGTGATTTCTCTTGAAGATCCTCATCGTGTTGTTTTAATTCGTCACGGGATGATCTCTTGTTCCCAAATCGAAAAAACTCTTGGATACTCTATTTTTATTGATCAAAGCACCCTTTTTTCTTCTTTAAGCAAAAGACAAAGTCAGAGACTTCCTGTGGTGCGACTATTTTCGTCTCTTGATGAGATAAAAGTCTATTTACAGCTTAGCAACTATAATAAACGATTGATTTTGGGTAAAAATTTATCTTTTTTTTGTCTTCAAGAATGTGATGTTTTTAAATTGACAAAACAAAATCTTTTCGAAGGCTTGCGTCTTGCGATTAAAAAGAGATATGTAGAAGTGCTTGTGTTATGTGATAGCAATCTTAAAGGAGATGAGGCTACATATCAAAAACTCAAGCAAATTGCCAGCACTTAAGCCTTAATCCCTAAATTCTCTTTAACCCCAAATTGTGCCCGATTTTCTCTTCTATAGCGCAGCATAAAAATGAAACAGAGTCAACGTTTTATTATCGATCGTTTCCCTTTGGCCACCTGTCAAAATCACAAGATTTTTCGATGCCAGCCTTTTCAAAGCAAAAAGTTTCATGGTGATACGGCATCAAAAAAGAGCTATTTTTTTGGAGCATAAGATTCTCATGCTTGCTGCTGCTTAATGGATTCCACGCAAAGCAGACAAGGAACGCCCCTCCTACAGAGCCGGCAAAGTCGCCCTGACTCCAAAGAACTTTTTTCCAGTAAATTTTAGAGAAAGACTCTG
>JANQJX010000096.1 GCA_028281425.1 Simkania sp. | reverse complement strand
CGAAAATTGTGAAAGGTGCAAATTCACATACTCTTGAGAGCAAAAGGAGATGCGACTTATCTTAAGGCCTAAGGAGAAAAGATCATCTAGACGATAATTCTCCAGTTCAAGGCAGGCCCAAGTTGTTCTTATTGATTGCTTAGCAGAAACAGTTGCACGAGTTTCATTCTATCCAGGAGGATCCAAAAGTGCAGGATCTCTTCAGCTGAAATTGTCACTTTTACCCTGATATCTGCTTTGTTTTACCAAGGTCACACTATCCACTCACACTCCTTCTTATCAAATACAAGATGATGATTCAACTTTTCCCATAGGAATACGGAAATAAAATCCTCCCACTAGAGTTGCCACAATCACTTTTAACACTGCTGATGGTAAAAAAGGAAAAATGCCCAATTTTACACTCATTTCAAAACTGAAAAAACGGGATAAAAAAAGAGCCCCTAAACCATATATAAGCACCTGTGATGCTATAAAAGAAGAAAGAAGTCGCAAAGAGGTACACCTTTTTTTTGTGATGATCGAGCCAATGAGATAAGCACAAATAGGCCATGAAAGAAGATAGCCTGCGCGAGTTCCTAAAAACCAAAGGGGTTCGATCACCCCCCCCGCTAAAACAGGAAGACCCATTGTTGCCTCGGCTAAATAGAACAAAAGAGCTAAAACAGCCTTATTTCTTCCTAAAAAAAGGGGAAGAAGAAATACAAAAAAGGTTTGAAGAGAGATTGGAACAGGATACAGGGGAATGCTTATTTGAGAGCAAGCTGCAAAAAAAAGAGAGCCTCCTATAACATGCAATAGCTCCCTTAAAAAAAAGGTCTTTTTAAGCAAACCTTGATCAAGAGACGGAGAAAGAACTTGTAGATTCATACAATACCTCAAAGATTTTGATGTTTTAAATGTTCATTCAATTTCTAGTTTACATGAAAAAGTGACGATTGATCACTTCCAAATCAACCCAAAACAGTTCCCACAAGGTCATAGAGAGCAATCCCTGTGATTTCAACTTTATAACGTTCATGAAAAGAGTTCACTTTTCGATGATCATTAAGAAGAACCTGTCCATCGATTTCAGGGCATTGTCCTTGATGTCTTCCACACATAAGAAGCTTCGATTCTCTATGATAGCCTTCAACAATGACATCGATTTTTTTCCCAATTTTTTTGCTCAGTTGCTTTTTAACCATTTTCTGTTGCACTTTTGCTAATCGATTCAATCTTTTGGTTTTAACTTTTTCCAAAACTTGATGAGGTAAAGAGGCTGCTACAGATCCAGGTTCACGTGAGTATTTAAAAATCCCCACATGATCTAAAGGAAAAGTCTGAACAAAATGGAGGAGCTCTTCAAATTGCTTTTCTGTCTCTCCAGGAAAACCCACAATAAGACTTGTCCTAATAGAGATTTCGGGAATTTCATCACGTAGCTGTTTGATGATTTCAATGATTTGCTCTTTTGATGTCGTACGTCTCATGGTTTTTAAAATTTCAGGATTGATATGTTGAATGGGCATATCTAGATAAGGACAAATACGAGAATCACTTTTGATAAGAGCAATGAGTTCCTTTGTGATTTCATCTGGATAAAGATATAAAAGGCGGAGCCAAAAATTTCCTTTTTCTTTTAAAATTTCCTTTATAAGAGAAAGGAGCCCAAAAGAACGTTTATATCCCTGATCCTTTCCAAAATCTCCCAAATCCTGTGCAATCAAGATAATTTCTTTGACCCCTTGTTTGCGAAGTGCACGAAATTCCATGACCACTTGCTCTATCGGTTTACTTTTTAATCCTCCTTTAATTGTTGGAATGATGCAGTAAGCACAACGCTTACGACATCCTTCGGCGATTTTCAAATAAGCATAATGAGGAGGTGTTGAGATTTGACGTGGCACTTCGCCAATTTCTAGAAAACTCTTGGCTTCTGTTACAATACTCCCCTTTTCTTTTTCTTTAAGAGCCTGCAAAATCGCTTGGATATCTCCTGAACCCAAAAAATAATCGATATGAGGAAATTTTTTTTTGATCTTTTCTTGATGCGTTTGAACCATGCAACCCACTACAATCACACGAGAATTTTTCTTTTTCAGTCGAGTTGTCTCTTCAATGGTCTTGAGAGATTCAAAGCGCGAGGCTTCTAAAAATCCACACGTATTGATCACAATATGATCTGCTTCTTCTAGAGAGGGGGTGAGTTCATATCCCGCTTTTAAAACAATCCCAAGCATGACTTCAGTATCCACCAAATTACGTGGACATCCAAGGCTGATAAAATGAAGCTTGTTTCCCCTGACTGTTGAAAAAAAACGGGGGATTGATGATTTTTCCATAAAGGCATGATAACTAAAAAAGAAGTTAGCCTCAACTTCTAATTTATCTCCCACAACCTTCCCAAAAGACCAAAGATTAAAAATTTTTTAAATGATCGACATCCTCCATTAACTTCACACGATTTTCTTTAGAAGGATTTTCAATATATTCCTGATAATCTTGAAGAAGCTTTTTTTGATCTCCCCCCCCTTTTTTTCCCTCTCTTAAATAAGCACGTGTTGTCTCTTGCATCACATTTAAAGTCTCATCCATCACCTGCTTTAACTTTTCTTTTTTATGAGGATTACTTCCTGCACATCCATAAGCTTCAAGCGCTTTTTTAAAGAGATCATGCCCTTTTTCATAAGCCTTTTGGTATTCTTTTTTTTCCTGAGGAGTTAAAGGCTTAGAGCTGCCACTTCCTTGAATACCGAACATATTTTTTACCTCATTTTTTTCTTTAACTATTTTTTTTATATCTATATTATTTGTTTTTTAATACCAAGGCATAGACATGAAACATAATAAAAAAAAATTCCTTTTCTTCTATTTTCCCTTTTTTCTTTTTACTCTCTTTCTCTTCTCTAATGAAGGTCAAGACGAAGATGCATTCCCAATCACCCCTCTTCCAGTTATTGAAAACCAATTGCAAGATGCAGAGGCTAAGTTTGAAGAGGCAAAGAAGATGTTTAACCCCTACTATGCAGGTCCCCTTTTAACCCCTTCTGCAAATAACGTTCCTCCTGGAAAATTCAATATCCAACCCTATTTATTCTTTACAAACACCTTTGCTGTTTATGATCAAAATCGATGTTCAGTGAACATTGACGACATTTGGACAATTAACCATGTTTTTATCTTCCAAGCAGGGCTTCTCAATTGGTTGGATCTTTCATTCACTCCTCAGGTGATCTACAATACTCAAAATAGTCAGCATGCAACATATTTAGGAGACACCCAAATCACTCTGGGGTTTCAAATTGCCCACGAAGGTCCTTATATGCCTGCAATCCGAGCCACACTTGGTGAAAACTTTCCTTCTGGAAAATATCAAAAGTTAAACCAAAAAAAAAATGGAATCGATGGAACCGGAACAGGATCTTATGAAACGATTTTTTCAATGAACCTCTCTAAAATCTTTTGGTGGTTTACAACACATCCCTTTAGACTTCGGGCCTCTTTTAACTATATCATTCCTTCAATGGTGCATGTAAAAAATTTTAATGTCTATGGAGGAGGGTTCAATACAAAAGGGAAAATACGTCCAGGAAATCAAATCCAAATCGATACCTCTTTAGAACTAAGCTTAACCCAAAAATGGGTATTCGCACTTGATTTGATTTATGCTTATCAAAATCACTCTTCTTTTTCAGGACGTAAAGGGATCACAACAAAAGGAAGTGAAGCTTTTGTTGGTACGCCTTTTAATGATTCTTTAAGCTGCGCCCCTGCAATTGAATATAACCCAACAAGTAGAATGGGATTTTTAGCTGGAGTTTGGTTCACAATCACCGGACGTAATTCTGGAAATTTCGTCTCCGGGATCCTTACGATGACCTATCTTTGGTAGCCTATTGTCCCCCCTAGTCGAGTAATGCGAGGGAATCTCGCCCTCACATTTGGAAATGTGGGATAAAATGTTGTTAAAGAAGAGAGGGGTGATTGAAAGTGTCATCAATAAATTAAAATTTGGATGTCATATTCAACATCATCGCCATCGCTCACCCATCAATTTTTTTATCAATTTAGTCGCGGGATTAACGGCATATTCTATGTGTGACAAGAAGCCAAGTCTGATTTAAAAAATAATTTGGTTAATCCGCAACTCGCGTTAAAAAGAGGTGTTTTTCTTTGAAACTCCATTTCAAACAAAAAAAAATTGTCCTTTGCATTATTGTCATAGTCACTCTTGGCCAATTCGGAATTGATCTTTACCTAGCCTCTCTTCCTTATATTGCAAACTATATGCAAAGTTCTATTGCAACGATTAAGCTAACCATTCCCCTTTACTTACTCACCTACAGTCTATCTCAACTCCTCTACGGTCCTTTATCTGACACGTTGGGAAGAAAACCAACGCTTTGCTTTGGTCTTACAATCTTTTTAATTGGTTCTTTGGGATGTGCTTTAGCCCAAACAAGCCTGATCCTGATTTTATTTCGCACGCTTCAAGGTGTAGGAATTGGAAGCACGATGGTGAACGCCCGAGCTTTGATCAGAGATCACTTCCACGGCAAGCAAATGACAAAAGTTGCATCTTGGGTGGCCATCGTTTGGGCTTTCACTCCTGTCATTGCTCCTATGATAGGGGGATATATTCAAACCTATTTAGGATGGCAGGCAAGTTTTGGGGTCATGTTTCTCTATGCAGTTCTTATCCTATTACTGATTCTTTTACTTCTTCCTGCAACAACGCGCAAAAAGGGTGCTCACAAATTTCATCCTTCCTTTTTTTTAAAAAAATATCAAAAAATATTCAAAGATAAAATTTTTTTCTCCTTTGCTTTAATGACTGCTCTTGTCTATAGCCATTTTATCAGTTTCTTAGCAGCAAGTCCTTTTCTACTTCAAATAGGCCTAGGATTGACACCTATCCAATACGGATGGGCTATTCTAATCATTGCTTGCGGCATTTCTTTGGGCGCAAAAATATGTAGCCATTTAGTGGTTCAAATCAAACTTACAAACCTTCTGGTCATTGCCTCGAGTTGGATGCTCATCTCAACATTCTTCATGCTATTTTTAGCATGGTCTGGATTTTTTAATCTTTTCTCATTGATGATCCCCCAATTTTTTTCCAGTATGGGGGCAGGAATGATATTTCCCTGTGCTATAGCAGGAGCAATGACCCATTATAAGTCAGATGCGGGAATTGCAGGCGCCTCTTTTGGATCTATTCAAATGTTTAGTAGCTTTATCTTTACAGTCATCGTCAGTCATCTTCACAATCATACACCTTTCCCACTTGCAATTGAGCTTTTCATCATCACAGTACTCACTTTTATGATATCTTTTTTCTACATCAAACCCAATTTTCAAGAAGAAACCAAAGTAGAAAAAGAGCTTTAAATCATCTTAGAAGGATCGACAATCCGATCGAAGGTCTTTTCATCGATGAGTTGCAATTTTTTATTGGCTTCTTTAAGAGAAAGCTCATTCTCAAAAGCATAATGAGCCATTTTTGAAGCTTGATCATACCCAATAACAGGACTTAGCGCTGTTACTAACATCAGAGATTCATCGACATAGCGATCAATTTTTTTCCGATTGGGTTCTATCCCTTTGAGTAAAAAATCGGTAAAATTATTGCAACTATCAGCCATACTTTTTGCCGATTGAATCAGATTAAAAATGATCATGGGTTTATAGACATTCATCTCGAGATAACCACTTGCCCCACCAATACCTACAGCAACATCATTTCCCATGACTTGAGCTGCAACCATTGCCATTGCTTCACACTGCGTTGGATTGATTTTTCCAGGCATAATAGAAGAGCCTGGTTCATTTGAAGGAAGCTGAAGTTCATTAAAACCTGCCCGCGGTCCACACCCCAAAAGTCGAATATCGTTGGCAATTTTATATAAAGAACAGGCCAAAGTGCGAAAAACTCCAGAAACCATCACAAGAGCATCATGAGCTCCTTGAAGAGCAAACTTATTAAGCGCTGAAATAAAGGGGAGATGGGTCATATCGGCAATTTTTTCTACTGCAAGCTGGCCAAAACCTTCTGGAGCATTGAGTCCAGTTCCAACAGCTGTCCCCCCCAATGTCAACTGATAAACATCTTTCAAAACAAAGTCAAGACGCCTTAAATTATCTCGAATCATTTGCTGATATGCAGAGAATTCTTGCCCAAGTGTTAAAGGAACAGCATCTTGCATATGAGTACGTCCAATCTTGATAATGTCTTTCCATTCTAAGGCTTTCTCCCCAAGAGCCCTTTCCATTTTCTCAAGCTTAGGAATCAATGTCTCTTTTAAAATAAGAGCTGTTGCAATGTGCATGGCTGTAGGGAAAGCATCATTTGACGATTGAGACATATTGACATGGTCATTGGGATGGATAGGATCTTTACTTCCTAGGGAACCTCCTGACAGCTGAATAGAGCGATTCGAGAGAACTTCATTCATATTCATATTGAATTGAGTGCCACTTCCCGTCATCCAAACATGCAAGGGGAAATGGTCATCATACTTTCCTTCTATGACTTCATCTGCTGCTTGAATAATCCAATGAGCTTTTTTCTCTGGCAAATGTTTTAAAATGCAATTTGCTAAAGCTGCACTTTTCTTAAGAAGTGCCATAGCACGAATCATCTCTTTTGGCATGAGATCATTGCCAATAGAAAAATAATTTAAAGAACGTTCTGTTTGAGCCCCCCAAAAACGATCATAGTCAACCTCAATTTGACCTAAGGAATCTGTTTCCATACGCTTTTGTGCCATTTCCTATCTCCAAAAAACAAACACTGCCTCTTCCTTTTGTGAGATATAGCTTTTTTAACTATTGCATGCAAATCCAATCGTATCCCCTTATGCAAAACACTCTTTAAAAAAAGAGACCATCGACTGCATAGAACGCTTGGCTGCTTTTTCAGAATAGACAATTCCCGCAGCAACATCGTTTGCCTCAGGATTGGTAAACCCATGCACCGTATTCCCATAAATATGGACCTGCCAATCAGCTTTAGAACGGTCCATTTCATCTTCAAACAAGCAGACCTTTTCAGGAGGAATGCCTGGATCATTATGACCATGCAAAACCAAAATCTTTGCTCGGATGGTTTTTTCTTGATGATGTTGAGGAGGTTGAAGAGCCCCATGAAAACTCACAACCCCTTTTAAGTCGATGCCCGTGCGCGCTAAATCAAGAGCACATAATCCTCCAAAGCAAAAACCTATTGCACCTAAACGGTTTTGATCGATCAAAGGATTTGTTTTAAACGCATTGACTCCCGAAAGAATGCGCCCAAGAAGTAAAGAACGCTCTTCCAAAAGAGGATTCATAAGCTGCATTCTTTCTTCTTTGCTCTTTCCAAGAACCCCTTTTCCATAGACATCCAAAGCAATTCCAACAAAACCAAGCTTTGCCATTTCCTCTGCTTTATTGCAAACAAACGCATCTCTTCCCGCCCAAGCATGAAAAATAAATAGAGCTGGCTGTTTTCCCTCTTTGTTTTCATCATATGCAAAATAAGCTTCAAATGTCTTATCCAAATGAGTATAATCTATTTTTTGATTTTTCATAGGGATCTCCTTGTAAATTTTTTATTTTTTGAAAAATAAAGTTTAACCGATTAAAATTGACCTAGCCAATCTAGATATAAAAAAGATGTTTCATTTTTTACTTCGTCTTCTTCTTTTTACCTCTTCTCTTTCTTTGATGGCACAAACGCTTCCTTTTCATCCTATAAAAAGAATAAGAAAATGGGTAGATGAAGAAAAAGGAAAAAGTCCTGTTTTTTTTCGATGGAAAGGCTCTCTTGCAACAGCAAGTCTCAATGGAATTCCTTCATGCCAAACCATCTCTCTTGTAAAGCTCACCCTAAAAAAAGGGATCATTTTTTTCTTGCATAAAAATCAAAATGCAACCGTTCATTTAGAACAAAATCCTCATGCCGTTTTAAATGTTTATCTCCAAAATACTTATCGAGAAATAACAGCTGTCGGAACAGTTCAACCTTTATCTTCTCAAGAAAAAGAAAAAATATGGAAAAACCTCCCTAAACATGAAAAAATTCCCTTCCTCATTTCAGACCACATCAGTCCTTTGAAATCAGAAAAGCACCTTCTGAAACGAAAAAAAAGCTTCGAAAAGAGCTATCAAAAAACCTCAATCCCTCTTCCAGAAACCTTTGTCTGCTTTCACCTTGTTCTCAAGAAAGTGTTTTTCCTTGAAAAAAAATCACGTCACCTCCCCAAAAGAGAGGTTGCAAGTTATGATAAAGATCTTTGGAATCTTTATTTGTTAGAGCCTTAACCTGCATTTCGTATACCTACTCCAAAAAAAAGCTATACGACTGTTTTTTTTGCAACAAGAAATTTTCGCATGGATAAATTTGTAACCTTTCCGATAGAATTTATTGGATGTTCCAGAGAAACAGAGCATACGGATTTTTCTGGAGTAGACAAGCAAAATGCAGGTTAGTTCTACTTTATGACAAAGAACAAGATTCCTTTGGCAAGTGATAATTATAGTTCTGTGCATCCACTGATTATGGAGGCAATCATTCAAGCCAATGAAAGTGATGCATTGCCCTACGGCAACGACCCTTACACAAAACAAGCAAAACATCTCATCCAAAAAGCATTCAAATCACAACCTGAAGTCCTCATGACACCTTCGGGAACCGGAGCAAATGTTCTTGCCCTTAAATTGGGATGCCAAAGACACGAATCTGTGATCTGCACTGAAATTGCCCATATCAAAGAACAAGAATCAGGAGCTCCTGAATCGATCGCAGGATGTAAACTTCTCGGTGTTCCCCATAAGAATGGAAAGCTTTCTGTAGATGCTGTTTTACGTCAAATAAACTATGAAAAAGCCTCAGAAAAACATGCGACATCTCCACGTATCCTTTCTTTAACCCAACCTACAGAATTAGGAACAATTTACACCTTGAAAGAACTCAAAGCATTGTCAACACTTTGCAAAGAGGAAGGCCTCCTTCTCCATATCGATGGAAGTCGCATTTATAACGCTCTTGCCAAGCTCTCATGCTCTTTCGATGAGATGTTTCAAGATGTTTCTATAGATCTCTTTTCTTTAGGAGGTACCAAAAATGGACTGATGTTTGCTGAAGCTCTCTTGATCTTTAACCCAAATCTTCAAAAAGGTTCAGACCATATCCATAAGCAAACTCTTCAATTGGTCTCCAAAATGCGTTACCTTTCAGCACAATACATCCCTTTTTTTGAGAAAAACCTCAACCAAACGCTTGCTCATCATGCCAATCAAAAAGCCCTAGAATTGGAAAAGCTCATTGAAAAAACACCTCAGCTCTCTTTGAGCTATCCCGTTGAAACCAATCAAATCTTCTTCACTCTCTCTGCCGATCTTATCCCATGGATTCAAAAGCACATCGAATGTTATCTTTGGAATAACGAAAAAAACGAAATCCGTTTTGTCACTTCTTGGAATACTTCAAATAAAGAGATTGAAAAGCTCTCTCTTTTATTCAAACAACTTCCTGTTTTAAGTTGACATCCTCCTCTCCGTAAACGAAGAGGATTCCCTAGTGCTTTAACAGCACTTTGGAGAGTTAAGCATGCATCGCTGCTTCCTACTAGCCCAACTTT
>JANQJX010000026.1 GCA_028281425.1 Simkania sp. | reverse complement strand
CTTCAACTAGCCTTCAATCTTCCGATCATCGACCGGTTGTTCCAACTGGGGAATTTATCTCATCGATTGCTAGGGAATTTATTTTATCTTTGACACTTTATGCAAAAGCTTTTAAAAACCCCTTTTTTCATTTCACTGCAACCATCCATTCCATTTCAGAAATCAAAAAGGTTATCTTAGAGAGTCTTTCTCTCCCCCTACTTATGCAACACCCTATCCTCTTTATCGACGAGATACATCGTTTAAATAAAGCAAAGCAAGATCTCTTTCTTCCCTTTGTTGAAAAAGGGGAAATTACACTCATTGGTGCTACAACAGAAAATCCCTCTTTTACCATCAATAATGCTCTTCTATCCCGTTTGTCTACTTTCTCTTTAAAACCTCTCAATCCAAAAGCACTGAGCCAAATCACACATCGCTACATCGATAAAGAAAATCCCTTTAAACTGACTCAAGAAGCTCAAAATGGACTCATTGCAATGTCTCATGGTGATGGACGTTTTTTACTCAATCTTTTAGAAAATTTGAAAGCCTCTGGAAAAAAAGAAATTAACTTCGAAACACTCTGTTCTATCGCTCAAAAAAAACCCTCACTTTACGATCGAAATCAAGATTTTCACTATCATCTGATCTCAGCTCTTCATAAATCTGTACGGGGATCTGATCCCGATGCTGCTCTGTATTGGCTTTGTCGAATGCTTGAAGGTGGTGAAGATCCTCATTTTTTAGTAAGACGTCTTGTCCGCATTGCAATAGAAGATATTGGTCTTGCCGATCCTTATGCCCTAGATGTGACTTTAAATGCTTGGCAAGCTTATGAACGTCTTGGCTCTCCCGAAGGAGAGCTTGCACTTGCTCAAGCAACTCTCTATCTTGCTCTTGCTCCTAAAAGCGCTGCTACTTATCAAGCTTTTAGCAAAGCAAAGCACTTTGTGCAAAGGAAACATCTGAATGCCCCCCACCTAAGCACCTCCTCAATGCTCCAACTGAACTTATGAAACAATGGGGCTATGGAAAAGGGTATATCTATGATCATGATACAAATGAAGGATTCTCAGGACAAAATTACTTCCCAGAAGAGGTCAAACAATCCACTTTCTATAAGCCTGTTAGAAAAGGCTTTGAAAGAGACATGCAAAAACGGATTGCTTATTTTAATTCTCTAAGAAACAACTTAAAATAGGAAATTCAGATGAAGGTAAAACAGATGAAAAAAGAAGAGATTTTCACGGTTGCCTATGAATACCAACCATTTGCTATTGCCATACGCCAAAGCTTGCACCAAATCCCAGAACTGAGTTGGCAAGAAGAAAAAACCCTTTCTTTGATTGAAAGAGAAATTGAAAAAATTTGTAGTAAAACATTGATTCCCATGAATTTGAAAAAAAAGAAGGGGGGGATTTATCTTGACATCACAATTGATAAAAGTAAAAAACGTCTCCTTTTTCGCTCTGATGTCGATGCTCTTCCTATTACTGAAAAAACAAATCTTCCCTTTAGCTCTAAGCATATAGGAATGATGCATGCCTGTGGTCACGATGCTCATGCAGCCATGCTCTTAGGAGCTTTAAAAGCTATTGGAGAAAATCGTATTTCTTTAGCTCATAATCTCCGTTTCGTATGGCAAAGGGCAGAAGAAACCAATGACATTGAATCAGGCGGCTATACATTAGTCCAAGAAGGAATTTTAGAAGGCATTTCCGCATGCTATGCCCTTCACATCTCTTCTACTATAGATCCTGGCCTCTTTTCTTCAAAACCTGACACCATGATGTGCCAATCAGACCATTTACATATTGAAATAATATGTAAAGGAGGTCATGTCATGAGACCCCAACTCGGATCAAATGCGATTGATATTATGACAGACATCCATCTCTCTCTTCGGGGATTTGAAACAAGAAACCTCAGTCCCCATGAACCTCTTTGCTTTATTGCTTCTCTTTCTCAAGCGGGAAACACCTGTAATGTACGTCCCTCATTAGGAAAAATTTGTTATGCTGTAAGAAATTTTTTATCCGAGGAATCTCTTAAAAAATTTATCAAAGCAATCAAAGAGCGCCTTCAACAAGTGGTCAAATGTTATCCTGATGCTAAGCTTACCCTTTTTAAATACATAAATGGTTTTCCCTGTTTGGTGAACCATAAGGAAAGCTATCTTTGGGTTCTATCTCTTTTAAATGCCAAAAAATGCAAATCTTTCAAAACCTCTTTATTATTTGCAGGAGAAGATTTTGCGTATTACTTGAACAACTGTCCTGGATCTTACTGGATTTTAGGAGCAAGAAAAGATAAACCCATTGATCATCATTCTCCATTTTTCGATATAGATGAAGCAGTTTTATATAAAGGCATTGCATTTTGGCTTCTCATTGCCTCCACTCCTAGCCCTTATTTCTCACAAACAGAGCAAAAAAAGCCAGTCCTATGTGTCTAAGGTAAAAAAATGGGCAAAGAATTTAAAGAGATTTCAAAGTCTTTCCAATAGGAAAAAATCTTCGACTCCTCCCTAGGAGTGTTTTCCACATCCCCTTTCTTGTTTTGATTTTGACGAAGTCCATAACGAGAAAGAGAAAGTGGGATTTCCCCTTTTTCATCTACAAAAAGAAGACTTGTTGGCTCCTTCCCATGAATCAAAATGCCTTCTTTGCCTGCAATGGGGAAAAGAACAAAATGGGGTAACTGATGAGAAATCCCCATAGCCAGATTGGGCTGAGATGATTGGTGGTAAAAACTCAACGTAGGAGAAGCTCCTCCTCTGATAAAAGAGGCCATATTCCCCTCTTTATCTCCAAGCCCAACAGCTGCCCCCCCATCTTTTAAAGGAAAAAAAGCCCCAGCAATCTCATGATTTTCATTTTTCATGATCACCGCAGGGAAATCTCCTCCTTGCAACTGTAAACGAATATTTCCTTTGTCATCATTAAGGGTAATTAAGGTATTTTCTTGGTCTCCTTGCAAAATTATAGAGGGATTTCCATGAGCTCCACGTAATATAATACGACGTGCTTCAATGGTTTTTCCTCCTTGATTTTGATTCCAATTCCAAATAAAAAAACCGCTTATCAAAAGAAGTGCAAAAACATTGATGACCATTAAAACCCAATTGATCTTTAAAGTTTTAGATAATGACATAGAAAAACTCTTTTTTTATTGTTAATTTAACAAATATAGATAGATATATTTTTTTAAAATAAAATAATGCCAACTATCTATTTATCTTAATGACTCACCTTACGCAAAAGAACGTTGAAAGATTTTTTTGAAAGGGGGATTTTTTTTCTGATCAAAGGAAAAAAAATACC
>JANQJX010000204.1 GCA_028281425.1 Simkania sp. | reverse complement strand
CCTTCCCTTGACATCCATACTCTCATCAACAGAAAAATCAAACGAACATTCCATCTGATTGTCCCAGCGCAATTTTTGATCAAAGAAAACCAAGCCTTTCTCAAAAGTGAAGAGAAAGACTTGGTTTTCTTTGATCAAAAATTGCGCTGGGACAATCAGATGGAATGTTCGTTTGATTTTTCTGTTGATGAGAGTATGGATGTCAAGGGAAGGCTTAAGGAGGGATATTATTGGATCGGAGAAAAAGCCTATTATATCAATGATTTTCGCTATCATTGGATGGATGGAAAACTCATCTTAGATCTCAATACACTTTTTCATGACAATCCTTTTGACATTGAAGCTAAAATCGATTTGTTTCCCCATTTAAAAGGAGAAATGACCATTCAAGAAACCTTGGAAGAGGAGCGAGGCAAAAAGAAAGCTTTGAAAATTGTGAGCAACTGGAACCAAAAGGAGGGATTTTTTATTCAAAGTCTCGAAGGAAAGCTTTGCGGTCTTGACTTTTTTTTGCACCATAATCCTAAGGCATCTTCTATAGAAGAAATGGTTTTAAAAGGGCAGCTTAAAATTGATTTACCTATATTATCAAAATCTCTCCCTTTAAAAGTCTCTCATGTGATCGATGCTTTTGGAATGGGTAGAGGGTATGAAATGAGTGGGGATTGGACGTTTTCAAAAAAAAAGATGACAAATTCCCATTTTAAGGGTTACTTAAAAGGTAAAAAATTTCAACTGATGGGCTCTGAAATCGACACTCTTTTGAGTCGTATGACCCTTTATTTTGGGTGTATTGAACTCAGCCAATTTCAAATCAGTGATGCTGCAGGGATTTTTACAATTGATACCATCCGTTTTGAAAAAGAGGCTAAAAATAGATGGAAAATGGAAATTCCTAAACTCAATGTTCAAGATTTTCGTCCCAGTCTTCTTAAAAAAATTGGGCGTTATCGAGGAAAAATCAAGCCCCTCACCATCCGACAGATGGAATTTCAAGATATTGAAGGCATTGTTGGAGATGTGAAGAGTTTTAGAGGAAAAGGCTCTCTTCATTTTACAAATACCTTTAAGAGAGATTATAACATTTTAGATATTCCCTTTGAAATTTTAGGACGCCTTGGTCTTGATATGGGCTTGCTCATTCCTGTTTATGGACATCTCAACTATATATTGTCTGAAGGAAAGATTCATCTGATTGAACTTAAAAAAAGTTATAGTGAAGGCAAACGCTCTAGATTTTATTTATCTCCTTTTGAACCTTCTTATATCGATTTGGATGGCAATTTGGATATTAATATTAAAATGAAACAATATGTTCTCTTTAAAGTCACAGAGCCTTTTACTCTTTCTATTAAAGGGGCCTTTGATACGATTCACTATTCCTTAAAATAAGAGATAAGAAATTCTTATGAAATTTCAAGGGATCTTAGAAACCCTTAACGCTTTTTTTTACCCCTCTTTTTGCCTCCATTGTGAAACGCGAATTTATGGAAAAAGACCTCTTCTTTGCAAAGAATGTCAGACTCTTATCGAATGGGTAGAGTCTTCTTTGACATGTGATTGTTGTGGTAAGATGAAATCAAGTCAATTGCAGCCTCTTTGTTTTACATGTCGCAAGCAGCCGGTTTCTCTTATGCCATATGGCTCTTGTTTGACATTTGGAGGGCCTGCTTATTCTCTTTACTATCGCTTGCGTGCTTATGAAGATGAGATGATTGCAAAGTTATTTGCTTCTTTTTTGGTTTTAAAATGGAAAAAGTTAGGCTTTCCTTTTCCAGAAGTGATCATTCCTCTACCGGAAAGCCGCTTAGAAATTTTTTCTTATAAACATCAGCCGAGCTATTTGATTGGTAAAAAGCTGGCGCTTCTTTTTTGTACCCGTTTTAAACCTATTTTGAAAATAGAAGAAGAAAAAGGAAAAGAACCTACCTATCCATTAAAGCGTTCTTCTCGCGCTTCTATTTCCAATCGATCGGTACTTCTTGTGACAGCCATCCATCGAAAAAATGAGCCTCTTATCGCTGCTAAAGAAAGTGTGTTATCTTTATCTCCCAAAGCTATTTATACGTTAGCTCTTTTTGATAAACGTTCTTCTTTTTAAACCGCATTTCTCATCCACCATCTTAAAGGCCTACCTTGAACTGGAAAGTCATCATCTAAAGAACGCGAGTTGCGGATTCACCAACTTATTTTTTAAATCAGACTCGGCTTCTTGTCACACATAGAATATGCCGTGAA
>JANQJX010000203.1 GCA_028281425.1 Simkania sp. | reverse complement strand
AGCAGGAACTAGTAGGAAGCAGCGATGCATGCTTAACTCTCCAAAGTGCTGTTAAAGCACTAGGGAATCCTCTTCGTTTACGGAGAGGAGGATGTCAAGATCTACCTGCTCATTAAAGATTTTCCAAATGGGACAGGGATAAATCATAAGTTTTGTTTGTGATTATTTGCTTCTTTTGCAATGCGGCCATCTTCTAATTCAATAATCCTGTCGGCATATTCAAAAATTCTTTGATCATGAGTGACAATAATGAGTCCTTTTTTTTCTTGATCCACAATAGATCGCAGATGAGATAAAATTTTTTTTCCATTTTCGTAGTCGAGAGCACTTGTGGGTTCATCACACAAAATTAACCTAGGGTTGTGAATGACAGCACGTGCAATTGCAACCCGTTGTTGCTCACCTCCAGAGAGTTTTGTTGGAAGCATTTCTGTTTTATCTTTAAGTCCAAATTGGGAAAGGCGATCTCTTGAAATTGAGAGAGCTTGATTTTTTTTTATTCCATTGAGAAGTAGAGGAATAGAAACATTTTCAGCTGCTGTGAGCATGGGAATCAGATTAAAGGCTTGAAACACATACCCGAGGTTTTTTAATCGAAAAGAGGTTTTTTCTTTGTCATTGAGTGCATTTAAAGATTGTCCAAAAAGATGGCATGATCCTTTATCAAAGCTTAGAATCCCAGCAATGATTGAGATCAATGTGGTTTTCCCTGATCCAGAAGGACCCACAAGCATTAAAAGCTCCCCTTTTTGTACCTTAAGGTGAATGCTATGAAGCACTTCAAAGCGGAGTTCATTTTTTCCAAAAGACTTATGAATATCGGAGAGAACAACAGCCCATCTTGTGAGATCTTTTTTTTCGTGAGTCATTTTCATATCCTTAAAAATTAGCTTCCTTTAAATACAATAGCTGGATCAACCCGATAGACTCGATAAAGCGCAACTAAAGCAGAAAAAGCACATATAAAAAGCATAGTCGCTCCGCTGATTAAATAAAGTTCATAGGAAAGAAGAAAAGAAAGGTCACTATTTTTTGAGAGGAATCCAAAAAGAGCAGCACCCCCTATTCCAATGCCCCAGCCAATAAAACCAACCCAAACAGCTTGAAGTAAAACCATTTTTGTAAGCAATGTTTGAGAGGCTCCCATCGCTTTAAAAGTTGCAAGAAAACGGAGGTTATCAAAAATGAAATTATAAAATGTTTGTCCTGAAATTGCTAAACCGATGACGAAACCTAAAATGACAGCAACTCCAAAATTTAGAGGAATTCCCGTATGTTTCAAGTAATATTCAACAGTGAGCTTTTGAAATTCTTTTTGTGTGTAAGCTGCAAGTTTTGTGCGATTTGTAATCCTTTTTGCCAAGGCTTTAGCCGAAACTGCATCGACTGCTTTGACTAAAATAAATGAAAGTTGTTTTCTTTCAGGAGGGGCAAAAGAGAGAGCCTTTTTGTAGGTGGTATAAATGACGGGTTGTGATTGAAAGGTGCGTGTTGTTTTGCAAATTCCAACCACCACCACTCGATTGTCATTGATTTCAAGGGTATCATAAGGTGCAAGAGGAACGAGTGTTTCATCTCCATTTTTTTGTTTCCAGCGTATTGCAAGTTTATCATCTGCTCCTACTTTATTGACGATGATACTATCGGGTAAGCGAAGATCATTCACTTTTCCTTTTAACATGCGAGGAGGTCCTCCAATGAAAGTGGCTTCATCAATCCCAATCACATTGCATTGTTGAAATTTTCCATTGCTTAAGCGTGCTTTTAAAATCCCCTTATAAAAGGGGACAGCCCACTTAACCCCTTCAATACCTCGAACAAGAAATAGTTGTGTTTCGCGAAGAGGTTTAATATCATCGATAAATTGTACTTTTGAATCCATCACCCAAACATCAGGCTGAGAAGTATCTGTGATAAGACCGTAAGTTCGTGCCATCAGCCCAATAAAAATCGATGCTTGTTGAACAATGATAAAAGAAGCAAAGCAAAGGCCAAGAATAATTCCAATGAATTTTGCTCTATCACCGATTAACATTTTAAGGGCTAATAAGAGCATGACCACTCTCCTCCTAGGGCTTTGTATAGAGCAATAAGATTTGTTGTTTGAGCTTGTCTACTTTTTAGGAGTTCATTTTTTGCATTGAGAAGATTACGATAGGTTGTAAGCATAGATTGTAAGTCTTGCAAGCCACTTTGGGTGAGATCTTGATTTAACCAATACTTTCTTTCTTTTGCCTTCATATCTTTTTCAAGAAGGAGATATCTTTTTTCTTCTTTGTAAAAGTTCACTAGAGCATCTTCTACATTCACAAGGGCGTTTAAAATGGTTTGCTTATAAGTTAAAAAGGCCTGTTCTTGCAAAGAATTTTGAACTCGAATATTTTCACGAATGCGGCCAAAGTAAAGAATAGGCCATTTTATTGAAGGACCAATTTCCCAAGTGTAGGAATTTTTTGAAAACAAAAGGTGGGAGCGATTTGCCTCAAAACCGGTTGCCCCGACAAGAGAAAAACGGGGGAAATAATCGGCAATTGCAGCTCCAATAGATGCTGTTTTTGAGGCAAGGTTTCTTTCAGCTTGTCGAATATCAGGGCGGCGGCGTAGTAAATCAGAAGGGAGTCCTATGGGAATTGTTTGGGCGTTGTAGGGAATAGGAGCTTTTGTTGAAAAAGTATCTCCAAAATCTTCAGGTGTTTTATTGAGGAGAAATGCAAGAGAGTGAATTTGTTGTTTTAAAAGGGCTTCAATAGGAGGAAGAGAAGACTTGCTTTCTTGAAGCTGAGAGAGGGCTGTTTGCCATTCAATTTCAGAAGAGAGTCCCGCTTCGAAGAGGTTGTATGTGAGCTGAGAGAGACTTTTGTCGATTGTAATGATTTGTGTTAACAAATCGACTTGATTTTGAAGCGAACGGATTTCAACATAGGTTTTTGCAACTTCAGAAATAAGCGTAATATAAACATTACGCGTATTTTCTATCTCGGATTCAAAGGCATAAAAAGAAGCCTCTTTTTCTCGTCTTAGCTTTCCAAAAAAGTCGATTTCCCAATTGGCATCAAAACCTATTTGGTAAAAATTTTGAGTGGGAGGACCTAAAAAAGTAGAATCAAAAAGGGATTGAGAAATGCGTACTCTGCGTTCTGTTCCAGATAAGTCAACTGTTGGGAAAAGTTCTGCTAGCTTAATGCGATATCGTGCTCTTTGTTCGCTGATTTTTTCAAGGGCAAGTTGCAAATCGAGATTTTCTTGAATGGCTTCATTGACAAATTGGTTGAGAAGGAGATCATCAAATCGATCCCACCAGGAAATAAGATCACAATCGTCTCCATCATCTATTTCTTGGGTTTCGTGAAATTCAAGTGGCATCTGATGCTCTGGAATCTTATAATTAGGACCTACATTGCACCCAGCAAGAAAAAGAAGAAAAATGATTGCAGGATTAAAATTTTTCATCTGATGGCAAAGCTTTGATATAGACATCCATAACCTGTCCGGCATAAATTGGCAGATCTTTTCTTTCTATTTCGTAAATAATTTGAAGCACTCTTGTATCGACCCGTTCTTGATTATCTCCGGTAAGAGAAGCTTTAGGAATCATATAGGGTTCGATATAGAGAAATTTAAGAGGGGTAGAAAGAGAGCGATTTCCTCGTACATAGGCTATTCCTTTTGCATTTTTTTTAACCCGCCAAGCATCTTCTTCATCGATTTCAACGCGAATATGTAAGGGATGTGTGCTTCCAAAAAGAATAGGAGCAATATTGTCAAAAGGGTTGATTTCAACCGACTCACCGAGCCGTACATTCAATTGAAGAATAGATCCACAAAGAGGAGCACGAATTGTTGAACGGTAAATATTTGTTTCAATGATCTGAACCGCTGCTTTGGCTTCTTCAAGTTGCTTAAAAGCAAGTTCAGCAGCATAAAAACGTTGGTTAAAAGCATCTTGACTCACCGCTCTCTTATCATTTAAATCTTCATAAAGAGTGAGCTGTTTTTTTTGATCTTGATAGTTGACAAGCTTGACTTCCCAATCTTTTTTTGCTTGGTTGAGTTGAGAAATCAAGCTGCTGGTATTGAGTTTAAAAAGGGGGGTATCTTTTTCTACATCGTCACCAACATGCACAAAAATATCGGTTACAATTTCATTAAAAGGAACACCAATTGAAATTTCTCGAGAAGCTGCTTCAATTGTACCTGAGCCAGCAACAAAATGTTTGTAGGGGGGAATAGGAGGGGGAAATTCAATCTTAGGGATAGGAGGTTTGCGCATCCCCTCGATGACAATTAAAAGCGCAAAAATAAGGCCAATCAATGCGATTAAAGGTAATATATATTTTCTTGTCATATTAAATAAAAAATTTATCGACCTGTTTCTTTTTTAATAATTATGAAACAATTCCGGTTCAACATTTTTTTTAACTTTTTAGTCCCCCGGATTGCTACCTATTTCGTGGTATTGGCTTTTTGAATAAGTGCAGATATGAGATGAGCACCGAACTCACCCCTATTTCTGATGACCTCTAAAAAATCTGCATGCTTTGTTTTCCAAGATATTCAGGGAGTCCCTTGAACTGAAAAGTCATTATCTAAATGCTCTTTTGCGCTCAAGAGTCCATGAATTTGCACCTTTCACAATTTTCGAAAAAAATCTCAAGGGATCCGAACAAATTTTCAGTTCAAGACAGACCCTTTCTAGAAAATCTGATGTGATATAAGTGAAAAGGGAATTTTTTCTTCACTTTTTAGTTCAAATAGCGTCTACTCTTTTCTTTTAAGAGACGTAAGCATAGAAGTAGAATGAGCCAAAAGTGCTTTTTTTTGGGATTTGATGTGAAAGCTCCTTGGCCTTCTTTTGATTTAAGGGGGACTATTCTGCCTTCTAAAGAACGGCATCTTACTGCAGCTTTTTTGGGAAACACCTGTTTTGAGAAGATCAAAGAGCTTTTGCCTTTTTTACCTCTCCCTCCTTTTAAAGTAGGTCTTTTAGCCCTTTTTGATAGATGTATTTTTCTTCCGGAAAAAAATCCGCGTGTAGTGGCGTATCATGTTAAGAGCTTTGAAAAAGAAGATCTTTTATCTCTTTATATTCAAAAGCTTTTTTCCTTTTTAAGGCAAAAAGGATTTGAATTAGATTTGAGACCTTTTTATCCCCATGTCACCTTGGCACGCTCTTTTTTTTCTAAAAGTGCTTGGGAAAAACAATTTGTTTCTTTACCTCTTTTTTTATCTTCTCTTCATCTTTATGAAAGTACCGGCAATCTACGCTATCAAAAACTTTGGGATTTCCCTTTAATTCCCCCTTTTGAGGAGATTGAGCATACTGCAGATCTTGCATTTTCTATTCATGGAACAGATCTTAAGCAGATTGATTTGAGTGCTCAAATCGCTCTTTGTTTTGAAAGTCCTCCTCTTACCTCTTATCTCGATTTTTCTTTTTTACCAAAGAGTCTTGAAGAGATCGTGATGCATTTAAATGAGATTCTCTATAAAGCAGACCGAGAAGAAGGAATTCCCTTTAAGGCAGTGAGCCTTCACGGCCATTTAGAAGAAAAAAAAAATCACCTTTTAAAATGGGAGATGGTTGTTGATGTTTAAGTTAAAGAAAATAGGGCCTGCTACTTTTTCTATTTCCAAAGAAGGAAAGATGCATGTTGATGCTCTTGTGATTGCAACAGAGAAGTTGATCAAAGAGAAAGAATTAGAAAAACCCATCGAACAACTATGCAATGTAGCCCATTTAAAAGGGGTTTTAAATCATACAATTGCAATGCCCGATATTCACTGGGGGTATGGGTTTCCTATCGGGGGTGTTGCAGCAATGGATGCTAAAGAGGGAGTGATCAGTCCTGGAGGTGTAGGCTATGATATTAACTGTGGTGTGCGTTTAGCAATCATTCCAATCTATTTTAAGGATCTAAGTGAAGAGGCAAAAAGTCAGCTTCTCAAGCGAATCTATGAGCTTATTCCTTCAGGGATAGGAAGAGGGCAAAAAGGTAAAAAGAGCTTAACAGATCAAGATTATTTAGAACTCACAACAAAAGGGGCCTCTTTTTCAATCGAAAGGGGATATGGATATCCTGAAGATATTTTACATATGGAAAGTCATGGATGCATTGAAGGGGCTAATATTGATTTGGTTTCTAAACGTGCTCGAGAAAGAGGTAAAAATCAGCTAGGAACAATTGGTTCGGGTAATCATTTTGTTGAGATTGGTGCTATTGAAAAAATTTTTCTCCTTGATATTGCAAAGATGTGGGGAGTCGAAGAAGGACTGACCTATGTTCTTATCCATTCGGGTTCTCGAGGATTTGGGCATCAGATATGTCAGGATACTTTAAATGATTTTATAAAAAAGGGGTACCATCTCAATCTTCCCGATCGACAACTTGTTGCAGCGCCTATTCAAAGTGATGAAGGAAAAGCTTATTTTGTCACTATGGCTGCTGCAGCAAATTTTGCGTTTAATAATCGGCAACAAATTTTACATCAAGTGCGTTGTGCTTGCCATGAAGTTTTGTCTATTGCTCCAAGCAAGCTCAAACTGATTTATGATGTTTGCCATAATATTGCCAAATTTGAAACTCATCTATTAGGAGGGAAGGAGCGTAAAGTATGCATCCACCGTAAAGGGGCAACGCGTGCTTTTGGCAGGGGAGCAAAAGAATTAAGTCCCCTTTTTCAAAAAACAGGGCAACCGGTTTTAGTTCCTGGAGATATGGGACGTGCAAGTTATCTTCTTGTTGGATTGGGAAATCCCTTGACTTTTTGCTCTTCGTGCCATGGAGCTGGACGTGATAAAAGTCGAGTGCAATCTCTTAAGTCATGGAAAGGAGTTGATTTGGTTGCTCATATGAAAAAACAAGGGGTTCAAATTGCTGCAACATCAAAGCGAACCATTGCAGAAGAAATGCCAAATGCTTACAAGGATATTGACGATGTGGTCGAAGCGGTTAAAATAGCAAAACTTGCAAATCCTGTTTCAAAACTTAGGCCCCACCTTGTTTTAAAAGGGTGATGTTTTGATGTTGCTGTTAAATTCCTGAATATCCTAACCTGTATGTCCTATTTCTCAGAAGTGGCATGTGAAATGCAGGCTAGATTTTTTCTTCTCGAAGTGCAATAAAAGATCCCAAAGCAATTAAGAGTATTCCAGCAAAAGCAATAAAATTCATGCTCGAGCTTCCTAAAATTAAGTCAAAGAGAAAGGCGAAAGCTATACTTGAATAAAGCAAAGAACCCACTTTGAAAGCCTTAGCATGTTGATAAGCACGGGTTAAAAGCATTTGATAAATAGTTCCAAGGATCCCAAGGACAAATAAAATCTCCCATTCAAAAAGGGTAGGGGTTATCCAATCTATAGCTAGAAGAATGGAAGTAAAAGGAAGTGAAATGAAAAGATAGTAAAATAAAATGCGTTCTGCAGGCTCTGTTTTTGTTAATCGACGGATTGCAGTGAAAGCAATGGCTCCAAACATGCCTCCTCCGAGACCTACTAAAGCAGCAATATTAAGAACATTTTCATCAGGACGCAGAATTAAAATGACGCCAATGAAACCGGTTATAAGGCCAAACCACACATTTTTTGTCCATTTTTTTTTAAGCCAGAAATAGATCACAATAGGTATAAAAAGAGGACGTGTATAAGAAAGTAAGACTGCGTTTACAAGTGGGAGATAACGGATAGAGAAAAAGAGACAAAACATTGCTGAAAGAGAAGCGAAAGTGCGCAGTAAATGAAGCTGAAAACAAGAGGTTTTGAGATTGGAAAAAGAACCTATTTGACGAGGAAGGATTGGCAAAAGCAAACAAAAACTGAAAAATTGGCGAAAAAACATCATCAATCCATTTGAGAGGCGATGCTCGATGAGCTTGATCAAATAGCCAATCAGGGCAAAACAAAAAGCAGCTGAAAGCGCATAAGTAATCGCAAGAGGAGTATTATCTTTTCTCATAAGAAAAAGGCTTGGAAAATAGATTCTCAGAGCCATCTTTTCTAAGTTTTTCAATGGCACTGAGTGTTTTGGGGTGATCGGTGATGATTTCCTTGAAAATATCTGCGTTTAGTGTAATTGCTGGAACTCCTAATTTAAGGCAAAGATCTACTTGATCTAGAGAATGGATAGATGCAGCTAATGTTTGGGTTTCAAAGCCCCTATTTTTGATTTGAGAGAGAATTTGTTCTAAAGCAGCTTGGGGTTTTTCAATTTGCGAAACATAAAGAGCAAGATAAAGAGCTCCAGCATGGCAAGCAAAAAGAGCTTGATAAGGGGTGATAATTGCTGTTGCCATGATGGGAAGTTGGAGATGAGAAAGAGAATAGATGGCTTTTAAACCTTCTTGAGTTACTGGAATTTTAACGATGATGCGTTCTGAAAAATCGCGTAATAGTTCGGCTTGTTCGATAATTTCTTCTGCTTGATTGGAAAGAACCTGGATACTAAGCGGGCCTTTATGAATAGGTAAAATAGCATGGATCACCTCTTCTATTGATTGTTCCGATGCTTTGATGATCGAGGGATTTGTTGTAACACCCCTTAAAATACCAAGGTGACTTGCAAAAGCAATGAGCTTAACATCGACACTATCTAACCAAATATCCATAGCTCTAAAAGAATAACTTGAAATGAGGTTTTAAGTCACGGGTTTCTAACCAAAAGCTCATCTTTTTAAGATTTCTACATCACGCATTTAAGCTGACGGGAAGGGACCTTTTTTGCTAGAAAATTTCAGTGGGGGCTCTCAATCCGTATTTTGTGTGGCTAATCTAGAAAAAATAGGGGATAAATATAAAAAATTATTTAAACTTTTCCTGACGGATTTTCTCGGTTTGTTCAAAATCTTTTCGAAGCTCTGCAAAATTAGAGATTAAAATCCCAAAATCACTTTTTTTAAGAGCCAAGACATTTACAGCTGTTTTACATTTAACTGTAGCTACCCGAGAACGTTGGTTGAGAAGAGCCATTTCACCAAAATACTCTCCTTTTCCCAAATTTGCAACAAGTTGTTCCTTTTCTTGATTTTTTATGAAAATTTCAACTTCTCCATCTGTAATAATGTAAAGATAATCGCCCACATCTCCTTGGTTGAAAATGGTTTCTCCTGGTTCGAAATGAAGCTGTGCAATGCCTTGTGTTGGGCTTGTTTTAATTTGAACAGCTTCAATAGGAATGAGTGTATCTAAGATCCAAGAAAGAGCAACTTTTAATTTTCGATCGGTACCTGGAAGTTTGATCCAATAGATCATTCTCCATAAAAACCAAGCAATGAGTCCTGAAAATTTAAACTTGCCAAATAATTCTACAACAGCTGAATGATGCCCTAAAGCCCCCATCATTCCAAGTGCTTTAAAGTAAAACTCTTTTTGAGGTTTTTCTTTGATTGAAGCAATGATATTATGGGCAAGGATTTTAGCTTGTCTAATTGCAAACTGTGCTGTTGGAGGACAAATATTGTTGTTATTAATAATATTTGGAATAGCTGCGCAATCACCCAGCGACCAGAGCTCTTTTTGCCCTTTCACATGCATTTTGGTATCTGTTAGAATTTTCCCTTTTTCAAATTGGAGTGGAAGAGATTCAAGGAGAGGGTTAGGAGAAGAAGGAACTGTTGAAATGATTGTTTTAGAAGGGATTTTTTCTCCGTTATTAAAGATGGCCTCTTCGGGAGTTGCAGAGACCAGGCGGACATTAAAAAAAATCTCAACCCCCCGTTTTTGGAGCAAGCAGCCGGCATATTTTCCTAAAGAAGGGCTGAGCTCTCTATCCATGAGCCTATCTTTGCTATGGGCAAGAATCACACGAATATCTGCGGGATTGATCTCTTTGTATCTTTTAGCTAATTTTTGGACAAAGTCATTGACTTCTGCAGCAACTTCTGTACCTGAAAACCCTCCACCTCCGATGACAAAGGTTAAAAGCTGTTTTTTTTTCTTCAAATTGGGTTCGGTTGAAGCCGCTTCCATCACGTCGATAAGTTGGTTTCGAATTAAAATGCTATCGGCCAAATTTTTAAAGGGAAGGGCATGTTCATGCAGACCAGCTGTTCCCCTAAAATCGGTCACTGTTCCAAGTGCGATGACAAGATGGTCATAAACAAGTTCTAACGATTTATGGGAAAACTTGGGAGATAAAGTGACTTTTTTCTCTTCAATATCAATCTTTTCAATTTCACGGATATAGAGTTTTGTTTGAGGGAGAAGCTTTCGAAGAGGGTTGATCGTATCGAGAAGATCAAGAGATCCTCCTACAACTTCTGCAAGCATGGGTTGGAAAACAAAATAATTTTCTCGATTGATCAAATAGATTTGAAAAGGGGTGTTGCGATTTTTCTTTAACAGTTTTTCGAGGTGCATTGCTGTATAGGCACCTCCAAATCCTCCTCCTAAAATGACAATTTTTTTCATCTAAGTCCTCTTAAATAGTTTAAACATTATCAAATCATTGCTTGAGACCCTTGCATAACTCATTTGAGCCGACTAAAGTGACCTTTTTTGCTAAAAAATTCTCCTTTGGATTCAGGGAGCTCTTCTAGCTCACATTTTGCGTGCCTACCCTAGAAAAATCCGCATATTCTGTTTTCCGATATAGTCCATAAAAACAGCTTTGTATACCTTTTCGAAAGAGTTGGCGTAAAGAAGGGGCTAAGAGAATTTTTTGGTACCAACAAAAAGAGTTTGTGCGCTTTTCAGTATAGGTAGCCTAATAAAATATAGGCGAATCTCAGTTGATTATGTCAACTTGACTCAAAAAATATTTGCGAAAAAATAGAAAATTTCTCCCTAAACAGTCTAGTTTTCAACAGTTCCTTTTTATAGTTGCTTAGTTAAATTTTTTCATAATAAATTTTAGAATATTATCCTATAGAGAAAATTTGAAGTTTAGCTTCTAGATGAGAATGAGAGAGCCTTGGATACTTTGGATTTTTGGCGGAAAGAGGTTCAATGCAGACAAATGATGCAGAGGCTTTCTTATAAATTTGAAAAGAAAGTTCTGATTCTGCTGCTGCGGTATATTTGATATGCAAGGAGTGATTTTTTCCATTTAAACAGACTTGAAAATCGTGATCTTCTAAATGCTTTCTATATGGGAGGAATCCAAAATCAGCTTTTTGAGACAAAGGGAAATAGAGATGGTTGTGATTGCCTTTTGTCCAAAGAGAAGGGAGTGATTTCCAATCCTCTCCATCTCGATATGTAGGCTTGACGAGCCCTTCAATAACTCCTTGCTTAGGAAGGGCATAATAATAATGAAGTCCTATAAGAGAGGGTTTTTCACTTTCTATGGAAAAAGAGATAAAAAGTCCTTCACTTAAAAGACGTGCTTGATATTTCATATGAAAATCTTGCCCTTCAAATGTGGAAAGAGAAGTTCCTTTGTAAAGAGTGCTGCCATGAAGTTCAGCTTGAATTTGCGTTTGGCTGCAGACGAATTTCCAAGGAACATACCGTCCAATTCCATGAGAAAAAGGATCTTTTCTTCCTTCCTTTTTTCCTTTTTCAATATGAGGAAATAAAGAAGGATCATAACCAGTTGGAATCTCTTTTTGCTGATGAAAATGAGGACCAATAAGGGCTCCTAGGCCTGCAAAGCGTTCATAAAAAAGGGGGAAGGTTGTTTGATCAATTGCTTCAATGTCTCCTTTCCGATAACTGATAAGATTCATCCCATGCGAAGGAAGGTAAGTTGCTTCTAAGGGTTCATTGTCTAAAGTACAATTTTTTAAGATCACTTTTTCCATTGTATTTTTTTCCTTTAGCACTGCATAAATAGGCGAGATTTTTTGAATCGAATCGAAGGGCAGCTTAAGTAGAGCTACCTAAGTTTTGACTCAAAAAAGATGGTTTATGGATGTAGATGATAAATGAAACTTCGTTTTGGATATACTTTTTCTTTTACAATTCACAATTTTCGAAAAAAATCTCAAGGGATCCGAAAAATTTTTCAGTTCAAAGCAGTCCCAAAAAGAAGCACAAATAGCAAAAGGAGAAATAGTGGAACTGATGAGTTTTGTTTGAGTCTTTAGAGGAATAGAGTCGAAACAAAGTTTAACTCCATCAGCTCATATCTGCACTTATTCAAAAAGCCGATGCTGAAAAATAGGTGGCAATTTGGGGTATTACCTCGGAGTGGGTCCTATGACTTCTTTTTTTTGATCGATATGGGAAAGGATGAAATGAGTATAAGGACGGGAATAATTTCTAATCTTCCAATCCACATAAGCCCCATCAAAAGAACTTTGCCTCCAATGGGAAACTCAGGATTGATCAGTCCACTTGTCAATCCCACATTACTCATAGCACTTGCGACTTCAAAAAGGGCTTCCAAGGGTTCTTGAGATGACCATTTCAAAAATAAAAACCAACCCAGTAACAAAGTGAAAATCCAGAGAAAAAAGAAAATAGCTGCTATGAAAAGTTGGTCATTTTTCCCATTTTTTGAAAAATTAACACCAGAAGGCTTATGAGTTTTTGTCTTTTTTGAAATTTGGTAATCACAGATGATTTGATTTTCCCTTTGCTGCGTTAAGTTTTTCAAACGCAGGTGAAGACCTGAAAAAAGATAAAGAACGCGTTGCATTTTCAACCCCCCAGCAGTAGACCCAGTAGTTCCTCCAAGAGACATTCCAAAGATAAGAAAGAGCTTGATCATAGGACTAAAAGAGGAAAGAGGAGTGGTGCTATATCCACAAGTTGTCAAAGCAGAAATCCATTCGAAAATAGTAGGTCCAAACTTTGCTTTTTTTTGAGTCCATAAATTTAAGCAAACTATAAGGAGTATTCCGAAAATGATACAGGTAAGAAAGAGAAGGTGTTGTTTATTTCTCATAATCACTTTCCAATTTCCATGTCGAATGATTTGAAAGTGAAGAGAAAAACTAATGGATCCGATGAACATCATCAAAACTGCAATGATTTGTAAAGGGGTAGAATAAATACGGAAGTTTTCATGAGATAAGGTAAATCCTCCTGTAGATATCACTGTAAGACTGTGATTGAGTGCTTCCCAAAGAGACATTCCAAAGAAAAAAAAGAGCAAAAAAGCAATTAACGTATAAAAAAAATAAATCAAAAAAATTAAATGGGCTGTTTTTGTGATATTGTTTGACATTTGCTCTGTATGGGCTTCAGCATAATAGAGTTGATATCCAACGCGGTTCAAATGGGTCAAAGAAAGAACAAAAATGACAAGGCCCATTCCACCTACCCATTGTAAAAATGAACGCCACCAGTCCAAAATATGAGGGAAAGGACCTTGAGACTGAAGCATCGTCAGCCCTGTCGAAGTAAAACCAGAGAAAGCTTCAAAAAGAGCATTGATAGGATCGGCAAAAGTTACAAGGATATCAGAAGAGATGTGAGCACTTAAGCGCTCAAGTGAAATCCAATAAATTGGAATCGCAGCTATAACAGAGCAACAAAGCCATCCAAGTGCTGCGGTAATCATGGCATCCCATAAATGGGTTGTTTCGCTTTTCTTTCGGAAACATCTATAGAGAATTTGTCCAATTCCAAAGCTAAAAAAAGCTGTTGCTACCATGGGAATACAAGCAAACCATTCTTTAAAGATAAAACAGATGAAAAGAGACAGGAATGCCATCACAGCAGGGACATGGAAAAGAAGTCCCACTTGAGAGCAAATTGATTTCCAATGAATTTTTTGATGTAGCAAAAAAAGATCCTGGAATTATCCTACCCTTATTTTTACGTGAGCTTGAGTAAAATCCGCATCCTCTGGTTCTCTGGGACATCCAGTAAAGTCTCGAGGATAAGGTTTCTAAACTTGCCTCTCAAGAATTTTTTGACACCGATAAAAAAAACTCGCTCTTACCTTTTCGAAAAAGATGGTAAAAATAAAGGTTAAGGTGTATGAGTTCAGGTTTGACCTGATAGATCTCAATTTTTGGAAAGTAACTGCCAGATCAAGTTTAATCTATACATTTTTCCTTATTAATAGGATTCGATACAATTGTCTAGATCTTTTTGTCATGATTTCAGATTATTTTGAATTTTTTTCCGAAAACAACTTGCTTAAAGCTTCTCTAACCCACATTTAACCCCTATTTCGCATGCCATCTCTTTCGAAGAGAGATGCGGGTTAAAAATTATTCGAGACTTAAAACAAGCCGTCCGTGGTGTCTATAGAAAATTAGGCAAAAATCGCAGCTATGACACAATCATGACTGTTATGAGTCTTTTGAATGAATCAGGCGGAGGTCATCCCATTTGTGATGATCTCTACCCTCTATTACCAGTGTCACTATATTATGATGAGACGTGTCGTCAAGCAGATGGGATATTTTGATGCTTTGCTGAGTTCCAGCCGTATTGTGAGGAGAATTCATCAACTTCCATCTAGTTGTGTGGTAAGTCATGTTTCCAATAAGCTTGTTGCAGTTTAAATTTTTTTGCGCTTTTTCTAGACTTTCCTTAACTCAAATTTTATCTTTGACAACTACCTACGATCTAGCCCAACTTTCGCATCTTTCAGATAAAATCTCCTAATTTCCATAGATATAGAATCCTTAAGATGCTGATAATAAGTATGATATGAATATTAAA
>JANQJX010000198.1 GCA_028281425.1 Simkania sp. | reverse complement strand
CATACGCATAGGTTTTTTTATGAACATCCAATCCAACGTAGACATTTTTGTTTTCATAGTGATCCTTTTTCATGGCGATTCTATCTCCTTTCCTTTAGGGAACGTGAATTTTTAACTTGAGAAGGATCGCCTTTTTTGCTTTTCTTGCCAACATAGCAACTGAAAAATGAAAAAAACGGGCTAGAAATAGAGCATGCGGATTTTTTCAGAGGGGGCGTAAAATATGAGCTAGTATTAATTTTCTAATTAGACTAAGCTTGAAATAAAGAGACTGCCTTGAGATGAAAAATTGTGGAAGGTGCAAATTCACTAGACTCTTGAGAGTAGGGAACATGCCACTTTCTCAAGCAAATGATTCTCCAGTTCAAGACAGTTCCAAACTTGAGATGAAAACCGAAGTTCCATCTTTTTGGTTAAAAATAATGATTTTCAATGGCTGAAAAAACCGAAAAGGCAACCCCAAAAAAATTGCGCGATGCGCGTAAAAAAGGGCAAGTTGCCAAATCTAAGGAATTTCCCGCAGCATTTACCTTCTCAGTCGCATTTGCATTGATTGTTGTCACTGCAACCTATTTTTTCAAAAATTTAGCCGGTTTTATGATCTTAGCATTTCAAAGCATTAGAGAAGGTTATCAAATCAATTCTCATATCCCTGCTTTTGTGACGGCTGCATTTCAAGTGATCTTCAATACCTCAATGCCTTTTATGATCCTTATCTCTCTTGTTGGAATTTTGGTGAATTTTTTAATCATCGGTCCCCTTTTTTCTCTTCAAGCCATGAAACCTGACATTAAAAAACTCAATCCGGTTAATAATATAAAAAATATGTTCAAGCTCAAAACATTTATCGAGCTGATCAAATCCCTATTAAAGATTACCGGGGCCATGATTCTTATTTACTCTGCTGTCTACAACAGCCTTCCAGAAATCATAGCAACAGCTGCTATGCCTGCTCTTGGTGCAGCCATGGTTTTTAGCGATTTTTTAATTAAAGTTGCTATACGTGTTGGAATTTTTTTCCTTGCAATCGCGATTTTCGATCTGGTTTTTCAAAAGAAAAATTTCGCAAAAGAAATGAAAATGGAAAAATTTGAAGTCAAGCAAGAAGTAAAAGATACAGAAGGAAACCCCGAGATCAAAGGGAAAAGACGTGAAATCCAAAGAGAAATTTCTTACCAAGAAGGTCCTCAAGCAGCTTCACGTGCCCGTACAATCATCTCTAATCCCATTCATATTGCTGTTTCTCTCGAGTATGAAGCAGAAACCGATCCTGCTCCTCGTATTGGAGTGATGGGAAAAGGAATCACAGCTGATAATATTATAAAAATTGCTGTAGAACATAATATCCCAGTGATGCGAAATATTGCTTTAGCACAAGAGCTATACAATAAAGGACAAATCGGTCATTATGTGCCCGAGGAGACTTATGAAGCAATTGCTGAGGTATTAAAATGGCTCGATCAATTAGAAGAGACTCCGGAATATAATGTAGAGATTTTCAAATGAAACAAAGCCCTTTTGGCTTCTTGACAAGCAGCCGTTTTTTATCTCTTTTAAATCGCTCGAGTGACGTCGTTTTAGCCTTTTTTGTTGTGGTGATCATTATGATGATCATCATCCCGGTTTCTCCAAATGTGATCGATGCTCTTATTGCTGTTAACATGAGCATTTCAATCTCACTTCTTATGGTTTCGCTCTACATTCAAAAAGCTGTACACCTTTCTATTTTTCCTTCTATTCTTTTGATCACAACCCTTTTCCGTCTGGGGATTGAAATTGCAGCAACAAGGCAAATCCTTCTTCATGCAAATGCAGGAGATATTATCTTTGCATTTGGAAACTATGTTGTTGGAGGAAACTTCATCGTTGGGGGTGTCATCTTCTTAATCATCACCATTGTTCAATTTATTGTTGTGACCAAAGGAGCTGAACGTGTGGCTGAAGTTGCTGCCCGTTTTACCCTCGATGCCATGCCAGGCAAGCAAATGAGTATCGATGCTGATATGCGCAGCGGCGTGATCGATACTAATCAAGCTCGAGAACTCCGTTTAGCTCTCCAAAAAGAAAGCCAACTTTATGGAGCCATGGATGGTTCGATGAAATTTGTGAAGGGAGATGTCATTGCAGGGATTGTCATTGCAGTCATCAACATCGTTGGAGGATTGATCATCGGAATGGTGATTCATAATTACTCTGCCATGCGCTCAGCCCAAATTTATACTCTCCTTTCTATTGGGGAAGGTCTCGTGACACAAATCCCATCTCTTATGATTTCTCTCACAGCAGGAATTGTTACAACACGTGTCTCGAGTGAACGCAAGGGAGGAAATCTGGGGAAAGATATTTCAACTCAAATCTTTTCCCATTCGAAAGGACTCATTTTAGCTGCTATCATTGTTTTTGGCATGGCCTGGTTAAAAGGCTTTCCCTCTGTTATCTTCATCATTGTCTCTACTGCCCTTGGGTCTATTGGAATCAGGAATTGGTATAAAGAAAAGAAAAAAGCAAAAAAAACCATTGCTGGAGCCATGGGTCCTACTCAAATCGAAACCGATGTCGAAGGACATTCTGTTGTTAGAGGAGGATTAGATGAATATGCGCTGACCCTTCCTGTGATTCTCGAAACGGGTAAGGGGCTTTCAACACTGATCCGAAAAGAAAAAGGAGGCAAAGGATTTATTGAAGAAATGATTCCCAAAATGCGCCATGCTCTCTACCAAGATTTAGGAATCCGTTTTCCAGGTGTTCATATACGAGCCGATGCTCCTTTTCTCGATGTTGATGAATACTCTATTTCTCTCAATGAAGTTCCTTTAGCGCGTGGAAAAATTCTGGAAAATTCTATTTTAACCAATGAATCTGAAGAAACACTCAAACGTTATAACCTCCCTTTTACCACATCAAAAAATGGCGTAGGAAAAGCAAGCCTTTGGGTAGAAAATAAATATATTGAAGTGCTCAAAAAAGCTCATATCAAATATTGGGAACCCCTTGATGTGATGATTCTTCACCTTTCAGAATTTTATAAACAATATGCAGCAGAATTTATTGGAATCCAAGAAGTGCGTGTGATTTTAGAATTTGTTGAAAAATCTTTTCCCGATTTGATTAAAGAGGTCACTCGTCTAGTTCCTTTGCAAAAACTCACAGAAATCTTCAAACGTCTTGTCCAAGAACAAATTTCTATCAAAGATTTAAGAACAATTTTAGAATCACTAAGTGAATGGGCACAAACGGAAAAAGATACAGTTCTTTTAACTGAATATGTTCGCTCATCTCTCAAGCGTTATATCAGTTATAAATACTCTCAAGGCCAAACTGTGTTATCTGTTTATTTAATCGATCCTGAAATTGAAGATATGGTAAGGGGGGCCATCAAACAAACTTCTGCTGGTTCTTATCTTGCCCTCGATCCCGATTCTGTGCAGCTCATTTCACATGCAATGCGTTCTGTCATTGTCCCTACACCTCCAGGTGGACAACCCCCTGTTTTGCTTACTGCAATTGATGTGCGCCGTTTTGTACGAAAATTGATTGAAGGAGAATTCCCTGATCTTCCTGTTGTCTCTTACCAGGAAATCGTTCCTGAAATTCGCATTCAACCTCTTGGACGCATTCAATTGAATTAATTCCGGCATTCTTCTTTAAGATCAAAACTGGTTTGGAAATAGCTCATTTCGCATCACTTCTATCGTGCTAATGATCTTATTCCCCTGAAACTCTAATCCACTATCTATAGGATACTTTTCAGAAATGTTGTGCTTGAAATTTTTGTTTATGGGATGGTTGTGATACTCAGAAGCTTCCCATTTGATAAAGAGATCACCATACCGTTTAACTTTTCGATAATGTCAATCGAAGTAAACTTTTTATCTAATTGAAAGATATAGGGGTGACCATTTTTTAGTTGGTTCATGGAAGAAGAGGAACGGTGAAGCTTCCAATTATCACTATCATATGACTGACAAGGAGCCATTAATATTTTTTTCAAAACACCAAAAAAAGGACTTTGATTTACAAATATTTCCTTTTGCTTTTGCTTTATTTGCGCTTGTTTTAGATCATTGAGGCTGCTTATATTCGATAATTTTTTTGGGAAATAAATAATAGTGACTAACCCGATTTTGATCTTTTGGAATGTCACACATCTTTTGCATTGCATTCAAAACAAATTGCTTAAATTCTAGGCTTCCTTTTGCATAACCTGATTGCAGGGCATTTTCTTCACACATTTCTTTTAAATGCTTGTCAGGTTCAAATTTAACAAAGCCCGATAGCTCCTCACATTTTTTTGCAGCTTCCCTCTTACTTGTTGAACGAAAAGCAAAAGCAACTGGGAGTTTTTTCTGTGCACCATGAGAATCAAAGACACCGTAGTGTTTTTGACCCTCTCTATCTTCTACAACAAACATAGAATAAGTTTGCTTATTGCATGTAATAGTAGCTCCTACAACGCCTCCAAACCTTTTCAAATGATGCTCTAAGTCGCTATAGACTTTTTCAAAATGAGCAGTTCTTTTATCGATATTCTCAGATAAATAGGTATTGTTAAAAAACTTGATTTCTGAATTTGATTCAAATGTTTTGGCAAAGAAAGGAATAACATCAACTGGGCTAAGACGCCCTGAACTCCATTGCATCTGTTTTTGTAACAGGTTCATATCTTGCTCAATTTGCATTTGATCTATTTCATTTTGCTCTTTTATATGTTGCTGTCCCTCTATTAATGCTATTTCTTTCATTCCCTCTTTTTGCTTTGCAAGAGCTTGTGTATGGATCTCATCTCCTTTTTTAAGAACTTGATCTAAATCGTTAGGAGAAATATTTAATCTTTGATCTGGACTTCTTTGAAAGAGCATCTCGAGAAATTGCATGGCAATCGAACAGCAACTTGCTACCGTTTCTTTTTTGTTTGTAAATTGACTTTTGGTAGCACGAATAATTGCTTCGATAGGGGGTTTAGAAGGAGGAGGAAGTGATAGAGGAGAAAAAGGAAGAGGATCTAAACAATCATTAGACTCTTTTCTTTCTTTCTTATTGCATATGAGGCAAGAAAAAGTTGCAAAAACAGAAGTTGCAAAAGTGATGATAAGTGTTCCCCAAAAGAAATGATTTGTTTTAAAAGCAGTCTCTCGATTCTCTTCTAAGGTTTGATTTCGACTTGCAGGGATTTCATCCTCATAAATTCCATCATTTTCATTTGTCAAAAAAGGACTTTCTGAAAATGACGAACTCATCATATTCTTTTTTTGTACGGTTTGATTTCGACTTGCAGGGATTTCATCCTCATAAATTCCATCATTTTCATTTGTTTTAAAAGCAGCCTCATAATGACCTACAGTTTGATGGATCAAAGGAGAATGTCTTGAAAATGGCATAATAGGAGTATCATCAATAAACGTCATATTTTGATCAAAAGAAATGTCTATATGATTTTTTTCTGGAAGTATAGTGCGATTTCTTACACATGCCAAGGTGCCTAGAACAATGGTAACAAAAATTCCTGCAACGATTCCAATCGTCTTTCTGTGACAATTTTTCTCCCCTTCGGCAGGAAAATTTTTCACTTGAATATCAGATGAATCTTCAGCACGAGAACTTTTCTTTGGACTTGTAATAGAAGGCTTTGCATTTGGAGGTGTCAGAGAAGGCAATGACAAGACCTTTACTTCTTTCTTTGGAAGTTGAAGATCTTCATAAGAACCTTTAATAATTTTTTGATTGAGAAACACAATATTGCTTTTAAGTTGGGGATTATCGATATCTTCTATACGCTTTAATTCTTCAAGAACAGTCTTTCTTATACTTAAGACAGCAAATTCATGGATCTTAAGAGCAGATTTTATAATTTGAAATAAACTCGCCTCTTCAGGATCTTTTGAGATGTAGCCAAATGAAATGAAATCGAAAAATGCCTTGATGTAATTTATTTTTTTAATTTTAATAACTGATTTTTCAAAATTTTCCTTTCTAACATAAAAAATATGTTGATTATTAAAATTTTCAGAAATAAGAATAGATTTTTCCATAGATAATTATTAATTTATATTTATAATATAAATAATATTATATAACATAATCCCCAAAAATAAAAATATAAAGAATAATTTAATTTCGAAACCGCTTTCAAGCCAAAATTGTTTACCTTTTCAGAAAAAATTCA
>JANQJX010000165.1 GCA_028281425.1 Simkania sp. | reverse complement strand
TTTTCTAATAATTTCAAAGCAGCATTTCCCTCTTCAACACAAAAAAACTGCCATCTCTTTTTTTGTAAAAAATCGATTAAAAACTGGCGTATAATTGTTTGCTTTTCAATGATTAATAGTTTTTTCATCATCTTTTTAGAAATGCCCTTTAAAAGTCCTTTCTTCCTTTTACTTCACCGCATATACTTCTCGAAGTTTTTTTTCAATATTGGCTATATTTAAAGGGAGTGCTTAAAATCAAAAAGATGCAGAAATTGTCAACTAGGTTAAGATGAAACAACTTAAAAAAATGAAAAATTATTCTCATATTTTCCTTTTGCTTTTCTCTCTCTTAAGTGGGTGCCTTGGATTAGAAAAATCTGAATCTAAAAAACTTAAACGGGAAAACCTTACTTTTAAGCTTATTAAAAACCGCAAGAAAGAAGCGCATACTTTGATGATCCCACCTCCTAAACTTCTTTCTCTATCTAAAAATCGCTACCCTTGGGATCATAAGTACATTCATAATCATCCTAGGATTACAAAAGAGTATTTCCGCTGCAAAGGCAATCTTTTGAACCCTTTTTTACGTATCGAATCAACATCTCATCAGGTAACCTATCAAATCGATTGTGGAGGCATTCATTCTCACAGTCTTCCGATTAGAGAAGGCAAAGAATTTATCTACCCCATCCTAATCAATCTTCTTAACTTTGTTCAGGAAAAAAGTAAACACCGGGTGATCATCACTTCAGGACATCGTTGTCCCATACATAACTCCTATATTGACCCTTCAAAAAAAAACCGCTTATCCAAGCATCTGATGGGAGCTATTGTCGATTTTTACGTTGAAAAAATGGAACAAAACCCTTTGGCCATTGTGGCTATTTTAAAGAGCTATTACGATCATACCCCTTTCTTTTTGCCTTTTCGAGAAACAGCTAATAAGTGGAAAAATAAGGAAATTACGATCACTCTTCATGAAAGTGATCAAGATCGCAATAAAGATAATGACCATCCTTATCCCTACTTGTCAATAGAAGTGAATTATCACCGGGAAATAAAACGCTTTGTTCCTTTTTCTTGGCAAAAGGCATATCAAAACTTTTACCGCAACAGTTAACCCCTATTGCGTATCCCTCTTGTGACACTCTCAATCCCCTAAAGGAGATAAGCTTCTAAACTGATGCATGACAACGACCTGTCGCTTGCGCAACGCCTAAAAAAGGTTGGCTGCTCCCCATACAAACATTTAGACAAGTTTGGCCCGTGCCCAGGCTACTACGACTTCTCCCACATGGAATACGTAGATAGGTGATCTCTTTTGGAATGGCAACTTTTTCTTCAAAGGCTAGCGGGAACATGCTCATGGCCCCAACAACATCTCTATGCGTTTCAAACATGCATTTTGTGCACTTCCACCATCTTCCTTTTGGTTTTTTGCGCAAGCCACATTCAGGACAATGGCTTGAGGTTCCTCTCTCAGAGCCATTGAGGCTCTCTATGCCTGCTTGTTTGGTTTTATATTTGAGAGGGATTCGATGTCCTTACAAGAGTGCAAGCTCCAGCTTCTACATCCTCTGTCTTCATCGGAAGAAGAAGATGCTTAGAAAGGACTTTGACTGCTTGTTTTCGCCACATCAGAGGTTGACATCCTCCTCTTCCGTAAACGAAGAGGATTCCCTAGTGCTTTAACAGCACTTTGGAGAGTTAAGCATGCATCGCTACTTTGCCGGCTCTGTAGGAGGGGCGTTCCTTGTC
>JANQJX010000147.1 GCA_028281425.1 Simkania sp. | reverse complement strand
GAGAACAGGTCGAATAAAGGGGAGAAATTTTTGTGCGTGGAATGTGGCTATACAGGGAATGCCGATCATGTTGGAGCATGAAATATTTTAGCCCGAGGGTATCGGGTGTGAGCCTGTGGAGAGAATGCGTTGGCAACCTCTATGAAGCAGGAACTAGTAGGAAGCAGCGATGCATGCCTACTCTAATCAAGATGGGGATACCCCATTGGCCCTTGCTTTAAAAAATGGAAATCAAGAAGCGGCTATAAAAGTTTTAGAAAGTGAGCTATTTGATCCTCAAAAGGAGAATTCAACTAACATTTGCTCTTTAACATCCCAGCTTGACAGTAGGCATTATTTCTATAATGATTTAAAAACGCTTTTGGAAGAAAATAAGCTCATCGCGTAACCCTCTACTCTGAGAAAAGACGCTTAAAAGCCCTTCCATATTGCTCTATAAGATACTCTTTTGTCTGCTTAGAGTTTCCAATATGAATGATCTGATCATTTGCATCTTTAATCGAGATGATTGCAATTTGATTAGAACCAAAAATTTTTCTTTGTGAAAGAAAGCGGGCGGTTAATTTCTTTCTCCCATCATAGATAAAAAATTCAATTGGACAGCGTCCTCCATTATAGCGGCCAGTGATCACATAAGGAAAACGATTTTCTTTAAAAATCGACTCCCCATCTAAGAGATCAAAAAAAGGTTTTTCCCCAATTAAATAATCGATGATTGTAGGAAAGATATCGATATGAGAGGTTAAAATAGAGGAGCAATCAATCTTCTCAAAGCATCGATTGTCCCCAAGTTTATAATAGATAGGCGGAGAGGTTTGCATGCGACTCAAATGAGAAGCGTGAAAAAGTTGGCCCTCTTCAAAAAACTCCTCACCATGATCTCCTGTAAAGACAATGAGTGACTCATCATAGAGTTTTTGTTCTTTTAACGCCTGAATAAAATTGCTAAAAAGAGAATCAATGAAAAAAATGGAATTGCAATAGCGATTTTTAATTTTTTCAATGTTGCGTAAGGAATAAGACATTCTAAAATTGTTTTTTATGTCTGAAAATGGGGTAAAGGGAGCAGGAAAATTTTGAGGCCAGCTGTAGTTAAAATGGGTAGAGTCTACAAAGATAATAAAGAGGTTTCCTTCTTTTGCCCATTTTTTTTTGAGATCTTTTTTGAAATGTCGGATCACTTTTTGATCACTTTCAAAAGCTTCAACTGGAGGATAATGAGCATAAAAATGATAGGTGTCAGCAAGGCGATTTTTTTTCCCAAAAATCGATTCTTTAAGTCCATAGTATTTGAGTTGAGCTCCTGAATAAACGCGAATCTTATATCCCAATTTTTTAAGAGCTTGTAGAGGAATGCTACCTGCTTTACATTTTTTTCTCTTCTTTTCCCAATAAAAAGAGTAGTGGGAATGAAAAATCGTACTCCAAGCAAGCTGGGTACAATTGGCATTTGAAAGTGTTTGACCCAATCTGATATTTTCTTTTCTAAAATTTGTTAAAAAAGGAGCGGTTTCTTCTGTAACAAAATCTTCTCGAAGGCTCTCAGTAATAAAAAGGTAAATATTGGGTTTTTAAGCCCAAAGTCAATGAAAAAAAGGCCTTAAAAAAACTTCATTCTTATCCTATTGCTTTGGACAAAAAACCCAATATTTACCT
>JANQJX010000060.1 GCA_028281425.1 Simkania sp. | reverse complement strand
GTAGAGCATCACGTTGCCAACGTGAGGGTCGTGAGTTCGAATCTCATCATCCGCTCATTTTCCTCCCTTTATTTTATGGTTTAAGATCAAGGCAAACTCATGGAAGAAAAACAACAGTTCGAATCAGATAAAATCTCCTTTACTGTAGAAAAGCAAAAAGGATGTATTGTTAAATATAAAGTTAAAACAGATCCAAAAATCGCTCAAGAAACCCATAAACAAGCAATCCGATCTATTGCAAAAGAGGTCTCATTGCCTGGCTTTAGAAAGGGAAAGGCTCCCGACCATCTCATCGCTAAAAACTACCCTAAACCCCTGAAAGAAAGATGGCAAAAAGCTCTTGCTGATAAAGTATTCCAAGAATGTCAAAAACTTGCAAAAATCCCTCTTTTACATCAGGAAGCTCAAATCAATTTTCATGTCGATTCTTTATCTACAAGTGAAGGAGCCGAACTTAATTATGCCTTCGAAACAGAACCTTTTGTCTCTCCAATTGAAATCGAAAATATTAAGATCGAAAAAATCGAAAAAGAGGTCATTGATGAAAAAAAAATTAATGAGACTCTCCATCGTATTCAACTCTTTTTTGCAACCTTCGAAACAATCTCAGATCGCAATGTCAAGCAAGGAGATTATGTCACGATTGATGTAGATATTATTGAAGAAGATCCTCCTAAAAAAGCGTTGACAAACACCCGCTTTGAAGTCAAAAAAGAAAAAATGGCCAAATGGATGCTTGATCTTGTCATTGACATGAAAATTGGCGAAGCAAAAGAAGGGGTAAGTATCCCCGATGAAGATGCAAGTGAAGAACATAAAAAAGAAAGTCCCCCCAAAAAAGTCCGTTTAATGCTGAAAAATATTGAAAAGGCTTCTCTTCCTCCTATTGATGATGAAATTGCTAAAAAAGTAGGCGTTAAAACAGTAAACGAGCTTAAAGAAAACTTAGAAAAGCTTTTAAATAAGCAAGCCGATGAGAAAGTTCAAAAACATTACCGAGAAGAAATCAACGCTTATTTGCTTAAGACATGTCCTGTGGATCTTCCTAGATCTCTTATCAACAAAGAAACTCAATATCGAATCAAGCAACTTGTCGCCGATCCTGTCTTTCAAAAAAAACTTGTTGATATGAGTGAAGAAGAGCGAAAAAAAGCCGTTCAAGACGTCGAAATACAAGGAGAAAAAGCAGTACGTCTTTTTTATATTGCACGTCAACTGATCGAAGAGCACAAAATTAATATTTCACCTAATGAAGTTCATCTAGAAGTTAAAACCCCTCTTGAAGCCCTTTTTTCTAATCAATCAGATCATTATAACGCTAAAGAATCCTCTCAAGAACAAAAAGCCATTGCCATGTCTAGACTTCTTCTGACCAAGGCAGAAGATTTTTTAATCGATAAAGCAGAATTTATCACTTCCAAACCAAAAGATAAAAATGCCCTTCCTCCTCCTGCTCAAACCGAAAAATCGCCAAAAAAAAGTCCTGAGAAAGCTCCCCCAAAAAAAGTCAGCAAACAAACTGCCCTCAAGCAAAAAGAAACCCAAACCAAAAAAAAGAAAGCTATAACAGCCAAAAAAGAATTCAACCCCAAAAAGAATGTGAAGAAAAAAAAAGATACATCCTAAAGATTTTCTTTCTTAAAAAGTCGCTAATCTTCTAACTTTTAAAAGAGAGAAGAAAGCTTCACTTAGAGTGAAACTCTTTAACACGAATGATTAAAAATAAATAAAGTTTTAAGGAACATTATGGCTCTTATTCCCTACGTTATTGAAGATACAGGACGTGGCGAACGTTCCATGGATATTTATTCGCGTCTTTTAAAAGATCGTATTGTTTTTATTGGAACCGAAATCAACGATCAAGTTGCCAATACAGTTGTCGCACAGTTGATTTTCCTGCGTGCTGAAGATCCTAAAAAAGATATTAGTATCTATATCAATTCTCCTGGTGGAGTGATCTCAGCAGGCCTTGCAATTTATGATACGATGCGTTTTCTTGGAGTCGATATCAATACCTATTGCATTGGACAAGCAGCCTCTCTTGGTGCTTTGATTCTATGTGCTGGAACCAAAGGCAAAAGACATGCTCTTCCTCACAGTCGTATTATGATTCACCAACCTTTTGGAGGCATCACAGGAAGTTCTGCCGATATTCATATTCAAGCTCAAGAGATTCTTTATATGAAAAATGCTTTAGCAAAAATCATTGCGGAACATACAGGGCAATCTTTAGAAAAAGTGATCGAAGACTCAGAAAGAGATTTTTATATGGGCCCTCAAGATGCCGTTAAATATGGGCTCATCGACAACGTGGTTGAACCAAATAAAAAGGAAGAAGAAAAATTAATTCGATGAAAAAACCTTCAAGCCAAATGGCTGCTTGTTCTTTCTGTGGACGCAATGAAGATGCCGTTGAAAAATTGGTTTCTGGTCCCAGTGCTTTTATCTGCGATAAATGCATACGTCTTTGCATGGATATCGTCGAAAAAAAAACAATCAAACAAGAAATCAAACTTCTTAAGCCAAAAGAAATCAAAAAAAAACTCGATGATTATATCATCGGGCAAGATAAAGCTAAAAAAACAATTTCCGTTGCCGTCTACAATCATTATAAACGGATTCGCTCTCTTGCTAACGAAAGCTCAGAGATAGAATATAGCAAATCCAATGTTCTTTTGCTTGGACCCACAGGATCGGGGAAAACACTCATTGCCAGAACTTTGGCTCAAGTGCTCAACATTCCCTTTGCAATTTCTGATGCTACCACTTTAACAGAAGCGGGATATGTTGGTGAAGATGTTGAAAATATCATCTTACGGCTTGTCCAAAATGCCGATTATGATATTGGACGTGCTGAGCAAGGCATTATCTATATCGATGAAATCGATAAAATTCGGAAAACAACAGGGAATGTCTCCATCACACGTGATGTTTCTGGAGAAGGAGTCCAACAAGCCCTTCTTAAAATTGTTGAAGGAACAATTGCTAATGTTCCTCCAAAAGGAGGACGCAAACATCCCAATCAAGAATATATCAAAGTCAATACACAAAATATCCTCTTCATTGTAGGGGGTGCTTTTGTCAATCTTGATAAAATCATCGCAAAGAGACTTGGGAAAGGGGTGATTGGGTTCGATACCTCTCACAAACAGACCTTTGATGCAACGGAAAAAAATTTTTTACTTTCGAAAGTAGCTACAGAAGATCTCATTCAATTTGGTTTGATTCCCGAATTTGTAGGTCGCTTTAACAGTATTGCTAACTGCAATGAACTCACTTTAGATGATTTGGTCGAAATTTTGGTCAAGCCCAAAGGAGCTGTCATTCAGCAATATATCAGTCTTTTTGCCGAAGATGGTGTGGAACTCACCTTTACAGAAAAAGCTTTACAAGCCATTGCTTTTAAAGCAAAAAAATCGGACACAGGAGCTCGTGCCCTTCGTATGATCGTTGAAAATCTGCTTATGGATCTCATGTATGAAGTGCCTTCAGATTTAACCGTCAAACAGGTACTTCTCGAAAAAGAATGCATCACCGAAGATGCTCCCC
>JANQJX010000044.1 GCA_028281425.1 Simkania sp. | reverse complement strand
CGAAGCATAATATTTGGCCTCTTTTTTATGATAGTTGATCAAAAAATCATCTCTATGAGGCCCCATGAGTGTATTTCCAAATATTTTTTCTTTAGGTCTTTGTTTTTCAAAAAAGAGTTCTAGATTCCTTAAATGTTTTGGGGAAATAGAAGGAACATAGAAGAGATCAAATAGATCTTTCTCTTTTGAGAGGCTTTTTCCAAATAGATGGACTTCTTTTTTAAGCTCTGAAATGAGATGAGAGCGTTTTTCCATGAGATAAACGCTTGATGTTGCCATCATATTCTCGAAGCTTTTGATTCCCTGATCGCTTTTTGTTTTTAAAAGAGTATTGCGTTGCTTCATTGCTCTATGGTAACGCACAAGATGATGGACATAAAGGGGGTTTTTTTGAGAAAGTTGGATATTTAAAAAACGGCGTCTCTCTAATGGAGGACCTGCAATGATCTCACTATCACGAGGTGTATAGAGAACAGAAGGAAGGACTCCAAGCAAATGGGAAAAATTGGAAAGAGAGGTCTGATTGTATTGAATTTTACGCGTTTTGTGATTAAACCCAATCGAAAGTTTTTGTGTGATTTCATCTTTAATAAAATGAGCTTCAAGATAAAAATAGGGACTTTGCTTTCGAATAAGCTCTCCTAAATGGATTGTGCGAAAAGAACGTCCTGTACTCAGGAGAGAGAGAGCTTCTAAGAGATTGGTTTTACCAGCTCCATTTTTTCCATAAATTAGATTGATACCAGGGGTAAAAGAGATTTTTGCTTCTTTATAGTTACGAAAATTAAAAAGCAAAAGTTGTTTTAAAAACATTTCGCTCAAACATGGGTAAGGCGCATTGGCATAATGATAAAATTAGCTGTTGTGGAATCGGTAATAAGCCCTGGATTATAGGCATTTGTAAGGGAAAAATGGACGGTTTCATCTTTAGAGTGGCGAAGAATGTCATGAAAAAAGAAAGGGTTAAAAGCAATTTCAAAAGGTTCTTCAAAATAATCAACCGGCATCGAAACTTTTCCATCTCCAAGTTCAGCACTATTAGCTGTTAAGATAAGCTCTCCTTTTTTAAAACTGAAGTGCACAGAATGATTTTTTTCACTTGTAAAAAGAGCGATTTGTTTTAAAAGAGACATGAGCTCTTCTCGGTGTAATATCAGTGTTTTTTCTATTTTGGTTGGAATAATTTTTTGAGCATCGGGATAATCCCCTGACAAAAGATTTGCAATCAGCAATGTGGGGCCTACTTTAATTCCTACTTTACTGGGAAGCAAATAGACAGAAATTAAAACATCATTTTGAGAGAGTTTGATCATTTCTTCACAGGCTTTGAGGGGAATGAGATAACCTGTAGGGGTTTGATTTTTATCCCAAGAGATCGATGTATTGATTTTGGCAAGTCGTTTTCCATCTGTTCCGGTAAATGTTGCTAAATTCTCTTCGATATACATGAAAATGCTGTTTAAAACATGGCGGCTGTCTTCACGTGCTGCAGCAAAAATGGATTTTGAGAGCATCTCTTTAAAAGTGGCACTATCAATGGTAAAAGAGGGGCTTTGGCTCAAGTCAGGAAAGGAGGGGAATTCACTTTTATGCATCCCATGGATGCGAAATTCAGAAGTTCCACCTCTAATATATGCAATATCACCTGTTTTAGATTCGATTTCAATATCGAGTGTTGTCATTTCTCGAATGAGTTGAAAAAAACGACGTGCAGGAAGGGTAATAGCTCCTTCTTCGATCACTTGGCATAAGACGTGACGACGTATGTTGATTTTTAAATCAGTGCCACTCATCATCAATTCTCCCTTTGAGGCTTCAATCAAGAGATTTGAGAGAATAGGAATGGGCGCTTTGAGGGGGATCACTCCCTGAATGGTCCCTATGAGGTCAATAAGTAAACTTCTTGAGATGATAATTTTCATAATACACCTTTTTTCCTTATTGTGATTGAAATCACAGGGCTTATTTTTTCAACCTTTATATTTAAGGGCTTTTTGAATCAATCGTTTTTCTTCTCTTTCTTTAATCGAAGAGCGTTTATCATACTCTTTTTTCCCTCTGGCAGCACCAATTTTGATTTTGGCATATCCTTTTTTTAAATAGATTGCAAGAGGGATAATTGTAAGTCCTTTTTGTTCAATGAGTCTTTTAAGTTTAAGAATTTCATTTTTATGAAGCAAGAGCTTACGGTCTCTTTTTTCAAGATGGTTATAACGATTCCCAAGTTGATAGGGAACGATAGAGGCATTTTTTAGAAAAGGTTCATGATGATCGATCACAACATAAGCATCTCTTAGGGTTGCGCTATTTTCACGCAAGGATTTGATTTCGGTTCCAAGTAAAACAATTCCTGCTTCAAAGGTTTCGAGAATCTCATAATGATAAAAAGCCTGTCTATTCGTTGCAATTTCTGCTTTATTTTTTTTTTTCATACTTTTAGTTTAATGTGTTTTATCATTTCCTCATAGAATAAAAGCATTTAAAAATTCCCTGTTTTTTGATTTCAATTCTTCTTCACCTCATATCTGCACTTATTCAAAAAGCCGATGCTGCAAAATAGGTGGCAATCCGGGGTATTAAGGGATTGTCTTGTCAAAAAGAGGGAATTTTGGTAAAAAGCTTCTGTTGTGATGAAGTTTGGAAAGTGTTTGGATGAAAAGATCATCCAAAATGCAGAGTGTCTCCATCTGAAAGGCTATCATTTCTGAGGGTCCCTGTACTCGATCTGTTTCTACCCAAAATTTCACCTTTTTCGTTAGGCAATTTCAATTAAGTTTTTGATTTTAAGTGACTTAAAATCCAAGTAAGAAAGAATTTATGAATTTAATGATTAAAGTTGATATTATTGAAGCAATAAAAATTCAAAGGTAAAATTATGTCTACAGCTAGTTTGGTTCGTGAAGTCCCATTTCAACATCAAAACGAGAAACCTCAGGTCTATCAATGGGGAATGAGTATTAGAAAAATTATAACATGTGCCATCATCATTTTGGGTGCCATACAAGGTCCGATTTTAACAGCAGCAGAGAAAAGTGAATGTCAAAATTATTGGTATTATCACACAATAGGGTGTTTCCCTCTTGTAAACTCAACAGATCCAAGAGCTCCTTGTTGCCGATTGGAATTGAATTTTATGACCCATAAGTGCCCTTTTAATAAATATCAATGGCATATAGATGGTGATAGAAATAGGCGCGATATAAGGATTTGGAGTTGCATAAAAAACCCTTCTTCTGGTGCTAATTCTTGTAAGTGGCGCAAGAGCGTTCTTGAAACAAATAAAAAAACATGTCTGATTCCATCAGTTCAAACGTGTGCTTGTGATATAAAGAATCAATGTGATTGGGTACCAATTTTTAAACAAATGCGTTTCAATTTTGAAACATAAAAGATGTTGATCGCAAAACCTACTTTTTTCATGGATTTATGAGAAATAGAGTTTAAAGTATAGATTGAATTAAATTTATGGCAATCGTAAAGAAAAAATTTCGTGAACTTGTTTTTCAAATGATCTTTAGCGAAGATCTCTCTTATGCATGCGATTGCCCCCTCTTGAGTTCTTTATTCGATCAGATGATGGTGACCAAAAAGACCTTAAGAGAGGCTTATGCACAGATGAAAAAAGTGATTCAAAAGCAAGCTGAAATTGATCAGCTTATCAAGCAACATGTCGATCATTATGATTTTAAGCGGATTTCATCTGTTGAGAAAAATATTTTAAGGTTAGGGGTTTACGAACTTTTATTCGATGATGAGGTTCCTTCTAAGGTCGCAATTGTTGAAGCTGTTCGGTTAAGTCGTAAGTTTGGAACTCCTGAGGGAGGCTCTTTTGTCAATGCCATTCTCGATGCCATCTACTCTCAAATGGATGCTAAGTTATGTCTATCGAATCATGCTTAATTGAGCATTATCCTTTAGCATCTCTTTCGACGTTTCATATTGGAGGTCCAGCCCGCTTTTTTATCGAGGTCTTAACAATTGAGCAAATGATCGAAGCCCGCCATTTTATCAATAAAAAAAAGATTCCTTTTCTAGTCATTGGAAAAGGGTCTAATTGTCTTTTTAATGACCGAGGTTTTGGAGGACTTGTGATTTTGAATCGGATCTCTTTTTGTACTGTTTGTGATGAGATTCTTCATGTGGGTGCTGGATATCGGTTTTCTTATCTCTCCTCTCAAATGGCCCGTCAAAAGTTATCAGGTCTTGAATTTGCAGCAGGAATTCCCGGAACTGTTGGAGGGGCTGTTTATATGAATGCAGGGGCTTATGGAGAAGAAACCAGCCAATCTCTTTTATCTGTTGATTTTATCGATGAAAAAGGAACTCTTGTTCAAGAGAAAAAAAAGCATCTCACTTTTTCTTATCGATTTTCATCACTTCAAAAAAGAGATTGTATGATTGTATCGGCGACGTTTCGTCTCAAAAAATCAGAAGATGCTCAAAAAAGACAAAGGCTTTATGTGCGCCATCGCCTATCGGCTCAGCCTTACAAAGATTTTTCGGCTGGCTGTATTTTTCGAAATCCTTCGCAGAAAAAAAGTGCTGGGTTTCTCATTGAATCTTGTGGGCTAAAAGGAAAAGAAATCGGAGGGGCTAAAGTTTCAGAGAAACATGCCAATTTTATTATTAACCATAAACATGCTACAGCTCGTGATGTGATGAACCTTGCTTTATTTGTCCAAAAAAGGGTGCGCGATCAAACAGGCTACCATTTAGAAATGGAAATCCATTCTATTCCTTACCAGTCTTAAGATGCATGATGAAATATCGAGCTGATTTACATTGTCATACAGTAAAATCAGATGGCACTTATACTCCAATTGAGCTCTTAAAGTTAGCAAAGAAAAAACATTTTTCAGGAATTTCCATGACCGATCATGATACTTTAGATGCTTATACTTTAGAAACAATCATATTTGCAAAAAAAATTGGAATGGATCTTTTTACTGGAGTGGAATTTTCAACAACCTATTTTGGCATCAGCGTCCATGTTCTTGGGTATGGTGTAAAAAAAACAGCAAAAATCCTCTCTTTTTGCAAGGCTCTTCAAGAAAGAAGAAAAAAAAGAAATCAAGTGATTTTAGAAAAATTAGCTCAGCATCAGATGCCTATTTTAGAAAAAGATTTAAAAGAGATTCAGAAAGAGAAAATGATTGGACGCCCTCATATTGCTCTTGCGATGGTTAAAAAAAGATATGTTAAAACCATTCAAGAAGCTTTTGAGCGTTTTATTGGAGATCAAAAAAGCTGTTTTGCCCAAGAATATGGCTTTACTTCTGAAGAAACCATTGACGTGATTCATGCTTCTGAAGGAAAAGCTTTTATTGCACATCCTTATTTAATTGAAAAAAAAGGGATTTTAAAAGCGATATTAAAACTCCCTTTTGATGGAATTGAGTGCTATTATTCACGACTTCCTTATGAAATAGAAAAGAAGTGGTTGATTCTTGCTCAAGAAAAAGGTCTTCTCATCAGTGGAGGTTCTGATTTCCATGGTTCTATAAAACCCCATGTTCCTCTTGGTTGCTCTTGGGTGGATAAAGAAAAAGTAGATGCTATTTTCAATGGATCATGATGTATTATCAAAGTTTTATTAAAAAATTATTTCATTTATCTAGCCATGAAGTTGGAGAAAAAAAATTTGCATCATTTAAGAAAATGGTGAGCCTCCTTAATCATCCGGAGAAAAATTATCCTACGATTCACATTGCTGGAACAAATGGAAAAGGTTCCGTTGCTTATAAAATTGCTCAAGCCCTTTTAGCAGCTCGTTATCATGTGGGGCTATATACATCTCCCCATTTGATCGACTATAGGGAAAGAATTGTTGTTGATGATGAGCAAATAGGTGAAAATGAAGTAGTCGACTTTCTAACACATATGATCACTTTTGCAAAAAAAAAACAGATGAATTTGAATTTTTTTGACCTCACGACTTTGCTTGCTTTTGATTTTTTTGCAAAGAAAAAGGTGGATATTGCCATCATTGAAACAGGAATTGGGGGACGTTTTGATTCAACAAATGTGATTGTTCCTCTTCTTAGTGTGATCACATCAATTGGGATCGACCACCAAAACATCCTAGGAAAAAGTCTCACTTCGATTGCTTATCAAAAAGGGGGAATTATCAAAGAGAAAAGACCTGTGATTCTTGGTCCTTATGCCAATTTTCCCATCTTTCAAAAGATTGCAAAAAAAAAGGACTCCCCTATTTACCATGTCCCTTTAAAACAAAGTGCTTATGACATGGAAAATCAAGAGATTGCTCTTAAAGCTTTAGAGGTTTTAAATCCCTATTTCCCGACTTCTTTTAAGGAAAGAAAAAAAGGAATATCAATGCGCCCTAAATGTCGCTTTCAAATTTTTCAAAAGAATGTGATTTTAGATGGGGCTCATAATCAGGATGGATTCCATAGACTTTTTCAAGAAATCAAGAAAAAATACCCAAAAAAAGTGATTGATTTGCTTTTTGCGCAATCGATTCATAAAGCTTTAGGACCTTTAATCGAAATGTTTTCTTTTCATGTGAGACAAATTGCGCTCTTTTCAAGCAGACATACAAAGTTAAAAAGCCCTTATTTAATTGCTCAAGAATTTGAAAAAATGCAATTTCATCGGTGGAAGATTTATTCTCATTTCAAAGAAGCTTTTTCTCAAATTTCTTTAGATGCCAAAGAAAATGGGGGGATTGTTTTAATTGCAGGATCGTTTTATATGATGCAAGAAGCTCTTGATCATAAGACTCTATGAAAAGGTCCATCTTTTTTGCGAATAGCGTTTTGGCGATTCCCATCCCTTTTTTTCTAGAAATTTCATTAAAAATCTAAGTCTTTTCGTAGAGTCCTATGCGTTAAACCACTTGTTTTTCGTCTTCGCCCACATTTTTCTATCACCTCTAAAAAAATCTGTATGTTCTGTTTTCCGATACATCCAATAAATTCTCTCGGGAAAGTTACAAACTCACCTTACGCAAAAAAGACAGCTTGTTGTTGTAAATTCTTTAATTCTTGAAATGCCATTTGATTTGCTCTGATAATGAGTTTATCTTTCAAAGAAAAATGGCTTAACTTTGTCTTCACTCTCAATATTTCCAATTGACAAGTAGGCTATCATCGAAGCAAATATGTGGGTCTT
>JANQJX010000029.1 GCA_028281425.1 Simkania sp. | reverse complement strand
CAATTTTTTTATCCATTGAGTCGCGGGATTCACGGCATATTCTATGTGTGACAAGAAGCCGAGTCTGATTTAAAAAATAAGTTGGTGAATCCGCAACTCACGTTAAAATAAGTGCACTTCGAGGGATGACTTAAATTAAAGTGACTTAGGAGAACAGGGGTTAAAAATGAGAAGCAGTCCATTCACAGACTTTCTCCCAATCAAAAGATGCATTCTGAATGAATTTTTCTGTCTCTTCGACAAGAAAAGGAATTTTAGAAACGTCATCAAGGTTCACAGCTTCTTCTAACTTGAGATCTAAACGGAGATAAGCCTCTTTTAATAAGAGTTGGCAAAGTTGAGAAGGAAGTTCTTCTTGAACATCAAAGAGCATGCTTAAAAGAGGTGTTTTTGTTGCTCTTCCTTTCGATCCCAAGTCTAAAATCCAACTAAATACTCCCCACTTTTCCCCTTTAGGAATTGCGTGTTCAGTATATCCAGTTCCAAATGAAAGCAAAATAGGCTCCTCCTCAAAATAGGAACGAAAAAGGGCATAGGCAAGTATAGAAGGGTCATTAGCCGCGATACCGCCATCTACACAATCTTGATATGAAGGGAAAAAAGTGGGGGCAGATGTTGAGCGCATGATCGCATCGATCAATGAAATATTTTCACTTTCTTCTTCTATATTATTTAAAATTTCACAGCGCCAGCGATGCAGATTTTTGTTATCGAGATTGACCGTTGGAATCACAATTTTCTTAGGAAACTTTTTTAAAGAAAGATGAGGGTTCACCCCTTTAGACGTAAAAGCTGCTTTTAATGTTTGATAGAGATTTTTAGTTGAAAATTTCGCATCGATATGAAGAAAGGTCTCAAAACTTTCTTTCTTTTTTTCGAAAGCATTTTGACTTTTATAGAAGTAAAAATCAAAAATCTCTTTTGCTGTCATTCCTGAAGCGAGTGTCCCTGCAATGATTGCTCCGGTCGACGTGCCAGCAAAAAGATCGGCTTTTTCATGAAAAGAAATTCCTGTTTTTTCTTCTAAGTTCTTTAAAAAAGTAGCCGCAATTATCCCGCGTATACCTCCTCCATCAAATGCCAAAATTTTTTTCTTCATCTTGAATCACAACCTTTTGAATTGAAGTTCTACCTTTTCGAAAGATCTTATAATGGTTTCTCTAAAAAGTTTTTATTGCAATTATTTTTTGACTTTTTTTGTTTTCAAACTTTGGAATTGTCTTGAGTTGAGCTTAATTTGTGAATTTAATGATTGAAATTGGTACAATTAACCATCTGTTTTTACGCTACCTCTTTTAAAGAGCAAGAGAGACTGTTTTTTGTTGGGGTCAAAAAATTCTCGAATGGATAGTTTGTAGACCTTACGCTCGAAATTTATTGAATGTGTGAGCGAAACAGAACGTGTGGATTTTGCTCAAACTTGCGTAAAAATAGGGGTTAAGTTTTTATTTTGGAAATTTTAAAAAATGCTATTTTGATTTTTCCTTGCAAAAAGGAGGTGAAAAAATAGAAGAAAATTTTTAAAGTCCTCAAAAAGTCCCTTAATGATTTTTTTATGAACTACAAAGAAATTTCAAGCCCTTACCATCCTCTCATCAAACATCTTGCTAAATTGCGCAAAAGTCGCAAGTATAGACAAGAAAAGCGTTCTCTATTCATTGAAGGCAAGGTCTGTATTGAAGAATTGGATCAACCTATAGAAAAACTCATTGTGACCGATAAAAAATGGATGAAAAAAGAGGCAAAAAAATCTTATCTTATCTCTTCTTCGCTTTATAAAAAAATTTCAGGACTTAAATCTTTTGAAGGCATTGGCGCTGAAATTGCTCTCCCCTTTCAACAAGATCTTTCTCAAAAGAAAAAAGTTTTGGCGTTAGATTGTATCAATGATCCGGGAAATTTAGGAACTTTGATCCGCTCGGCTCTTGCTTTGGAATTTGATGGAATTTTCATAAATGATCAAAGTGTCGATCCTTTTCATGAAAAAGCGCTAAGGGCTAGTAAAGGAGCAACGTTTAAAATCCCCCTTCAAATGGGCAGTTTAAATATATTCATTCAAAAAACTTCTTTTAATCTCTACATTGGAACATTAAACGGGATCTCAATCGATCAGGTTTCCTTTAAAATGCCTTTGATGCTTTTGCTCGGGAATGAGGCTCATGGGCCTGAAGAGAGATGGGAAAAAATGGGCACTCCTATTACAATTCCCATACAAAGTCAACAAATAGAATCTCTCAATGTCGCAACAGCAGGTGCTATTTTAATGCATCAAATCAGGGGCCTGTTGAAATCTACGTTGTTTTTTTGAGAGGAATTCTTAATTTTTTATAATTTCTCTTAACTCTTAAAAGTGGACATGTTTCATTGAGAGTTAAGCAAAATTGAGGAAAAAAAAGGGTTAAATCAGAAAATAGATGATTTTGAGCATTCCTATCAGGTGTTATGGCTAAAACCGATGATTATTTAGATTTTGAAGAGTCTTTTTTTGGAAAGAAAGAAAAAAGAGAAAGTCGCAAAGAGCGTCATCTTTTTCGTTCCAAAGATCGCTCAAAGTTCAAAAAAAGCAATCAAGATCAGTTCAAAAGGCAATTTCAAAAAACTTTTATTCAAAAAAGAAATTTAAAAAGAGGGCGTGTGCTTGAAATCACTAAAGAAGAAATTCTTGTTTCTAGTGAAAATAAATTCTATTCATGCTCTTTAAAAGGAACTCTTAAAAAAGAAAAATTAACCCAGAAAAATCTCATCATTGTAGGTGATTTTGTTGTTTTCGAAGAAGAAAATCATCATTTACATCTCATCTCACATGTTGAAAAGCGCACCTCATTTTTGTCTCGTGCCGATCATTTTTCAAAACGTAAGGAGCAGCTTCTTGCAGCAAATATCAATCAAGTGATTATTGTCGCATCTGTTTGCTCCCCTTCATTTAAACCTTTCCTCATAGATCGTTATATGATTGCAACAAAAAAAGGAAATATGAAACCAATCATTGTGATCAATAAAATTGATCTTCTCAGCCATCCCCCTCCTGAATTGCAAAAAAAAGAAATTGAACTAGAAAAAGCCCTTTTAAATGGATTTTTAGAAGCTTATTCCCCCCTTAAAATCCCCCTCTTACTCGTCAGCAATGTCACAGGAGAAAATATTCATAAGCTTCAAGAGATCATGCAAAAAAAATCTTCTGTTTTTTCTGGACAATCAGGTGTTGGAAAATCTTCTCTTATCAATACAATTTTAAAAACCTGCCTTCCTATAAAAAAAGTCAAACAAAAAACAAATAAAGGGTCTCATACAACGGTAGCGGCTAAACTCATCTCTATTGCAGGAAAAGGATTTTGTATTGATACTCCCGGAATTAAAAGTTTTGGGATGTGGAATGTATCTGATCAAGAAATTTTGAACCATTTTCAAGACTTTCTCCCTTTTGCTTTATCTTGCAAATTCTCCAATTGCACCCATGTTCATGAACCTGGTTGCAATGTTAAACATGCTGTGCAAGAAAAGAAAATTCATAAGCTACGCTACCATTCCTATTTAGCCCTTATAAGTGATACGAGGGAATGTCATGCTCCATATTCTTCTTAAATATTTTACCTCGGAAACTCTTCGGAAAGGAGAGAATCAAAGATACCTCACTTTTCAGGAAACAGACAAATACGGAGATTCTTAATTTTACACTACAAGTGATAAACTGGGGATAAGGTTTTAAGAGCCTGCCTTGAACTGAAAAATGAATAAGAAAGGCTACAGGCGTGACTACTTCAAGAAAGTGAGGGAAAAATAGAGGGTAGAGGAACATGCGACCTCTCCCAGATACTACAATAGATTTTGCGTTTAACATCAGGATCCCTTACAAAGAGAAATGGAAAAAAATTAAACATCGTTTCTCAACGCCCAAATACCTTTTTGCTTAAAAAACTCATGTCTAAGAGTTTAACCCCAAGTTGCTACCAATTCGTGCTATCGACTTGTAGAAATAACGAATCTACTTCGTTTCAAGGCAGTCCCATAAACAACAGGATTTTTATTCCCTGAAAATTTTTTAAAGCAGACACACGGGAATTCCCATCTCGTTTAGGGGATCGGGATGAAAGTGTGTCCCTCTCTATTTTCCTTGGCACTCTGAGATATAGCGAA